>DAOVTR010000029.1 GCA_030633015.1 Bdellovibrionales bacterium | reverse complement strand
TTGTTTTATCTACATTAATAATTTTATCTGCATGAAAAGCAATCTGTGGGAGATGGGTAATCGCTATTACTTGAGATCCTAGTGAAACAGACTTTAGGGCCTTTCCAATTGCAAGCGCTGTTTCTCCGCCAACGCCAGTGTCAATTTCGTCAAATAAGAAAACGGAAATAGAGTCAATGGAAGATAGAATTTTTCTTATTGATAAAAGAATTCTAGACAATTCTCCACCTGAAGCAATCTTTTTAATTGAATGAAAACCTTCACCAAGATTTGTTTGGGCTAAGAAATTGATTTTAGAAATACCGGTACTGGTCAAGTTGGGCAGTTTCTCAATTTTAATGTCGATTTGGGCCTCATCCATTTTTAGTGCTTGGATTTCTACGGTAAGAAGTTCGGATAGTTTTTTGGCATTTTTTGAGCGTACGTTGTGTATCTTTGTTGAAAAACCAAGCGCATTTTTTTCCAGTAAAATAATTTCATTAGTGGTTTCAACGATATGAGTCTCAAGCTTTTCAATATTTGCAAGGTCATTTTTAATTTTTGAATAATAGTCTAAAACGTTTTCTAAAGTACCTCCGTGTTTTCTCTTGATTTTTTGATAACTATCAAGTTTCTCCAAAATGTTTTCAAGCTCCATATCGATGTTTTCATCTTGTTCTTGTTTTTGGGAAACGAGATAGGATACTTCTTCAACCGTTTCAATCGCTTCTCTTATTTTGGCCGTATATTTTTCTTGTATTTGAATATTTTGTTCGATGGTTTTTGAGACATTTATAAGTTCTGTTAAAACATTAAAATCACCATCTGTTAATGAATTCATTATTTTCGAAATAGATTGTTGTGATCCTTTTTGGTGTAAAAGGTGGTCTTTTGTCATAATAAGCTGGTTTTCTTCTTCTTTGCTTGGATTTACTTTTTCAATTTCATTAATTTGAAATTTTAAATAATCTTCAAGTTCTATTTTGTTACCTTGTCTTTCAAATAATTCTTTGAGTAGTTTTCTTTTTTTAGATAATAATGAATAGGCTTCGCTGTACGCAAGTAGGTCTTTATCGATAGAACAATAGTTGTCTAAGAGTTGAAGTTGATAGTCTTCCGATAGAAGCTTTTGATTTTCGAACTGACCAACAAGATCAACAAAGTGTCTGGCAAAATCAGTTAAGACATTTAGGTGACATGCTTGAAAGTTTAGATATACTTTTCCTGGAGTGTCTTGGTAAATGTTCCTTTTTATTACAATTTCATCATTTTCAAATGGAAATCCTATTTCTAAGAAATAATTTTTTACTTCTTGAGAGTTGGTTATAAAAATAGCCTCAATCGTTGCAAAGTGAGCTTCTTTACGAATGAATTTTTTTTCTGCACGTCCTCCAAAAACAAGTTGTAGGGCTTCTAGAATTAAACTTTTTCCTGATCCTGTTTCTCCTACAATGGTGTTAAACTTTTTAGAAAAGGTAATGGTCTGGTTTTCAAAAGTTGCAAAATTATTAAGTTGTATAGATTTTAAAAATAGTTTTGAGTTGATCATGTTGTACCTACAGTCCATAAGTAAATTTTTCTCTTAATGTTCCAAAATATGTTCTGTTTGTGTTTTTAATTATGTATACATGCTTGGAATTGTTTTTTGTTATTTTTACCGTATTATCTTTATTAATGTTTTCTACAAGCTGACCATCAAGCGTTAGATTTACGGGGTAACTTTTTGAATTAAGGAACATTGTAATTTCAAACGAGTCAGGAATTACCGTTGGTCTGCTTTGTAGAGTGTGTGGGCAAATCGGAGTTATTGCTAAAGAGTTAACGCTTGGGTGGATAATAGGGCCACCTGCAGATAGAGAATATGCAGTGGAACCTATGGGAGAGCTAATTATTACTCCATCTCCATCTTGTTCCGAAATAACTTCTTCGCCAATCATGGTTGTAAGAGAAAACATTCTTGAAATATCGCTTTTTCCAATGACAGCATCGTTAAAAAAGTGGCCTTGAAATATAAGTTCATTTTTTTTATAAATTTGAGCATTATAAAGAGGCATTTTCATTGCTGAGTGCTCATTATTATTAATAATATTATCAAATGTGCTCCAAAAATTATCTCGAGTGAATTCGGTAATAAACCCTAATCTTCCAACATTGACACCAATTATTGGAGGATCGTTATTTAACAACTCACGGCAAACTCCAATAAGAGTTCCATCTCCACCGAGGGAAACAATAAGGTCTGTGTCTGAATATAGATCAGTTGGAGGAGTGAATAGGATGCCATTTGGTATTTCTTGATATATTTTTTTTATTCTTTGAATTTCTTTTTCATCAAACTTAACATGAATTTGTCTTTGAAATAAAAAAGTCGTGATTTTGGGTAATAAAATATTAATATCATTAATATCATCAGGCTTAAGTATTATTGATATGGCTGATATTTTTTTAAATTTTACTTTCAATTATTTCTCCGCAAGATCAAGGAGTGAGTCAATTGTTTTTTCAATGTTTTCAAAGGGTTTAGAAATTACAATACAGTTATATTGAGAAGCCTTTTTTAAAACTTGTGTAGAGCTATAAGCAGTTATAATAACAAATTTTTTACCAATATCGTTTGCGTTGATAAATCTTTTGGCTTCCTCTATTACATCAAACCCTGTTATATCTTGTAGCATTAAATCACAAATAATTCTATCAAAATTATCTTTTGAAATTTCATTTATGGCCTCTAGTCCTCTGCTACAACAGGTTACTTCGACTCCTTTTTTTTCAAGTAGTTTTTTTAATGACCTTTGAATTAAAAATTCATCTTCAACGATTAAGTATTTCAAGTGCTTTGCCCTGCTTCATTGGATTTAGGGATGTTAATTTCAAGTGTAAAGGTAACTCCTTGTGAATTAAAATTATTAGTAAAATATAATTTAGAATTTATCTTGTCTGCGAGGTTTTTACAAATACTAAGTCCAAGGCCAGTCCCTTTTGTTTTTGTTGTGTAAAATGGTTTGAAAACCATGTCAGACATCTTGGGAGAAATTCCAGATCCAGTGTCGATAATTTTAACAATAAGTGTTGAGTTCATTAGATCTATCTCAATATTAACATGATCATTGCGATCTGGTTCAGAGTTGGACTTTACAGATTGTGCAGCATTTATAAGTAAATTAAAGATTATCTGTCCGAGCCATGTTGAGTTTGATTTTATAAATAAATCTTCGGTCTTGTTTTTGTAGTTAATCGAGTGTGATATTGGCTTAATTTCGCTTTTTGCGAGAGTTACTATTTCTTTTACTAGTTTTGAAATTTTGAAACTAGAAAAAATTGTTTTATCTGAATAAAGATCAGAAAAGTTTTCAATAATACTCTGGCATCTCTTTGCGGCACTCGCAATTTCTTCAAAGGAAGTTGCGTCATCTTGGTTCGTTATGTCTTGTGAAACTGTTTGAGAACAGAGTGATATTCCAAAAAGAGGGTTTGAAAGTTCATGTCTTAGAGTATTTAGGAGTTCACCTAAAATAGAAACTCTTTGAAAGTGGTATAGGTCTGTATGGCTACTACCAAATGCTTTGTTCACATCATTATGGGTTGTGGATGCAATGGATAAGTATTTTTGAGATGCAGCGACAAGGTCTCGTTTAAGAAGATGACATAGTTCCGGAATTAATTGTTTAGAAAAATCATTAAAAAAAACTAGCTCTTCTTTTGTTGCCTGTAAAAAATCATTTCTTGAGACAATAAAAATGATTCTATAGTTTTTAAGGTCAAACTCTTTTCCCATAAAGGTTCCTAGAACGACAGGAATGTTTTTTAAAATTATTTTTTGCGAAAAAAGTTTGTTTTTACTTTTCTTAATGTTGTTAAAAACTTGGTTAAATGTTTCTACCTTTATGTGAGTGTTTGTTTCTTTTTGCTTCTTTGTGAAGTTATAGTTAATCGCAAAATATTTACCTTTTTCATGAATGAAAATACTTGTTGATTCAAACGACTTGAAGATTTTAAGTTCTATAATGCGTTGTAATAGATCGGAGATGTTAGAAAGACCTGTAAGATTTTTATTAATAATATTTGTAATTTTGTTTATTTCTAGGTTAATCAAAAACTTATATGTGTTGTTTCTGTTTAAGTAGTTTTGTTTCCTTGAATGCTGGGAAAGTCGCTGTTTGTTCCTTGATAATAATTTAGAATGATTGTGTTCTTGTTTTTTATAAAATTGAAAAATAGTTGCTTGGTTTGAGGTTAGGTCACTTTTAGATATTGAGGGATGATGAAATTTTTCCACATGTTAAGGTTATCTGTAAGTTCAAATTCTAGCAAGTCACAAAGCATGATTATATCATTATTTTCCTTCGCAGGAACAAGTGATTGCAATATAACAACAAGTTGTTGTTCAATTTGCATTATTTCATCATGTCGTTCTACACGGTGGTATGTTTTAATTGTTTCTTTTAAAATATATTTAATTTTGGTTATAAGTTGTGTGAATGATTCTAGAGTTACGATGATTTCACTAAAATGTGCATTTGCCTTGTCATAATCGTTTGCACTATATGATTCAATAACAGTGTTTATATTACTTATTACGTAATCTATATATTTGGGGCAATCACCGAGAGCTTCACTCGATAATTTTTTAAATTCCAGCAACGTTTCATTATTATTCATTTTACTATGCTCGTTTGATTTGTTCATGTTTTATCCTCTTAAATTCTTATATCGCTGCTTTGTTTTTTTGACGATTTATGAAGGTGTTGAGCAATAGTTTTTTCAAAAAGCTCATATGTTGCAGCAATTACGGTTGAATATCCATTGTAAGTAATAAAAGAATTCTCAGTAAGGTCAACAATGTTTTCACCTGGAATGTTACCCTTTACAACAGTAAAGTAATCTATAATGGGAGAAAGTCCTGGATAAGTTTCTTTTATAATTTTTTGTAATGAATCTATTTCATCAATTTTTTTGGAATAATTTTTGATTTTATTTAAATTGGGAGTGGAGGATGCAATTTCCTCTAAAATATACCGAGAATATTTTTGGCCGAATTCAGCTAGTTCAAAAAGGGGTTGCATTCCCTCAAGATATCGTAGTAGTTCTTGATGAGTCCCTCGTGTTAGTTGGGGAAAATCATTTTCCTCATCTTTTTCAATAAGTGTATATAGCCAGATAATTCGATAGAATTTTGATAAGATTTCCTGAAAAGAAAGATTGTGTGGAGTTATTTCTTTAAATGCAAGAAAATCAATATTTGTAAAATAACTTTTCTTAATAGAGATTGAATCAATATGAAATGATGAGTTGTTCTTTTTTATTTCATCAAATGAAATAGCCCGCGAAGTAAGCAAGCTATTTATTGAACTGTTTACTATTTTGTATGGTATATCTGCATGGCACTGATAATAAGGGCACTTATCTCCTGGAAAGCAAGGAAAACATTTTGTACGAGGCATAATATTATAATTATTTTCTCCGTAAGGCGAAGTTTCAATTGGTCTTACTGTTCCAAGGGAAATTGTAAGTGTTTGTACCTGAGCCATTGCAGCCAAATGTCCAACCATAGAGTCGTGTCCAACAAATAGGTCGGACGATTGTAATTGGTGATACAGTTCTTCAATCGTTGTTTTTCCAACTAGATTAATAAATCTGTTTTTTATGTTATCAAGTAAAGGATGATTGATAATTTCATTACTTGCATTAATTTCAGATTTTGATCCAACGATTTTGATTGTTGCATTTTCATTATCCTTAAGGGTCTTAAAAATAATTTCTACCCACTTGCTGGCCTTCCAGCTTTTTTTTGCATGAGAGGCAAAAGGGTGCAATATTATAGTTTGTACTTCTTTGGAAGTGGGCTTTTTTGGTTTCCTTTCGATGCCTTTAATTCCAACAATGTTTTTATATATATCAATGAGTGAAAATGGATTCAATGGGCCACCCATAACATTAGAAAAAACAAACTTTGACCAGTGGTCATGAATTTTTATTTCTCCAAGCTTGTTGTAAACCAAACCAAGTTTATGGGTTGAGTGTACTAGTGAGCTTAGCCATCCAGATGTTTTTGAAAAAGATAAATTTATTAATACGTCTGTTTTTTGGCTATTTATTTTTTTTATTGTGTTTTGTAGGTTCTCTTGTATAAGAGGAAGTGACAATTTGTTGTTTGATTGGGGAGAACAGTCAAAAACATTTGAATCAATAAAAAAGACCGCATCAAAGTATTTATTAATTAAAAAAGTAAGAGGAGAAGCAAAGCGACTGCGAGCAATCAGTGATGTTTTAATTTCTGGCCGAGATTCTTTTAAATATTTTGCAACTTGAATTGTTTGAATAATATCACCGATACGAGTAAGCTGCATAATGCAAATGTGTTTTGGCATATTTTCAGGAATTGCTTTGTGTGCAGCGTTCTCAGTCATGTGATTCTTCTTTTACAAGCAGAGAAAGTACGATTTTTTCAATTTCCTCGTCACTGATAATCGTTTGAGAGTCAAGTTTTTTAAAGATATCAGTAATTTCATCAGATAAGTTTTCTAGGTTTTGCATCATAGTTTTGCCTGGGGATTGGTTTGTAGTGGAATATGCTTTTTATAAAGAGTAGTTGTTATTTGTGATTCAACGAGGCTTACCGTGTTGATAACAACTTGTATCTCGTTTTTTAAATTATATAATAATGTTTCAATATTTTTCATGTTGTTTTTTGTATTATTATTGGTAAGCGCTTCTGTGCGAGCTCTAAACAAGATGGTTGGTATTGCCGTAAGTTGGTTTTTTTCACAACCTTCAAAAAGAATATTTAATGAATTGATAAAATAAATAGTATTTTGTGGATTGTTTTTTGTTTTAATAAGTTGTCTCAAAGTGTTTAAAATGTTTTTTGTGGTAGCAACAATAGATTGTTTTTCTTGAACGATCCACTTTTGGAGATGAGCAGTTGGTAGAGAGAAAATGTTTTTATCTAGCTCTTCACTTCCGTCATTGTTAAGTAGCCTGTGTATAAGATACCTTGATGTCAAACGCGAAACTTCAAAAGAGTAAGAAATACCGCCAGCAATAGGTCTGTAGGCTGTTCCAAACTGGTCTTTAGATACAACATAGAGAGTGTCTGTATTGGAGATGTTTGGCTTAGATGTATGGTTGAAAAAATAGCGAATTCCTTCAATAATATTTTCAACATTCACAAAGTCAGCCTCTGTTGAAAGTTTGTTGTATATTTTTCTTTTAGTATAATTTTTTGTTAAAATGAGATTGTTCGGATTAATGCTTCCTTGCTTAAAAAGAGGAGATGTGCCTTGAGATATTTCTAGTATTGGAGTTTTTAGCTGATCTGCAAGATGTTTTATTACTGTATCAGGAGTAATAAGTAGGTCAAGATTCATTAAGACCGATGGCAATGCAATAAAATCAGATTCAACGGTAATAAGTCTATTATTGAAATGTTTGTTTAGGCTATTTACAAAATTTCTTTCTTCTTGGTTTGGAGCAATAAGTAAAATGGGAAATGTTGATTCGCAGTCTAAAGTAAACCCGATTAGCCTTATAATAGACTCCACCTCAAGGTCCTTGTTTTGATCGGAACTTTTAAGTTGTATGCCTATGATTTTTAAATCCGAATGCTTTGGCTTAAATTCATTACGTATTTTGTTAAAATTTGTAAACGCATTTTGACTGTGAGCCTCTTTTATGGATATTGAGTCACAAGATTGAGAAGAGCTTGTGTTTAGAATTTTGTTGAAATTATCGATAAAATTGATTGGTGTCGGGCCATATTCAGGAAGCAGATCATTGAACACTATTGACCAGTCATTTGAATATGTGACCTGGTGCTTGTGGTTAAAAGAGATACCACTCGTATTAGTGACATCATTTTTTAAAAAAGAGGTGACATAGGTGCTTACTAAATCATTTGAATAATTAACAATATTATGCCAATTAATATCTTTAACTTCTCTTAGAGAGCGGAAAAAAGCTTCATAAGCAAATGAGTTGCTATATATAGAGTTATTGTGAAAAGTTGTTATCTCCTCTCTGTTAATTGTATGTACTTTAAATACATTTTTAAGAAGTGGGCATATTGATTTAAATTCATCATAAATCAATAGATGAATTTTACTGTCAGGATTACTTTGTCTAATGGAGCTTAAAAGTCCTGCGCTTGCAACAATATCGCCATATCGCTTTAAGTTAATTACTAAAATATGTTTCATTTCGACTCTCCATTAAGCAGAAAAGAGTGTTTTGTCATTTCATCCAACGCCAAGAACATAAAGTCTTCCTGGTTGAGATTTTTTTTGTTTGAAATATATTCAGGAAGTTGATTCGTGGAGTGAATAGTTTTTGATACCTCCAGCAAATAGTCTTGAAGTTGTTTCGATTTTGTGGTGTTTAATATTTCTGAGATATTACTTGAAGCTTTATACCCAAGAATGCTTTTATAATATTTACTAAACAGATTAAATGAAGCTGGATGCAAAAGGACTGTGGGTTTTTTTATAAAAAAATCAATTACATTATATTTAGAAAAAATTGATTCAGAACTTTCTCCAACAATAAATGAAATGTTAGGGTTCTTCTTTAAAGCTTTAATGGGCAACTTGTCAAAAAGCTCTTGGCATGGTTCTATAACAAAAATTTTATAGTTTTCTCCATGGAACGGTTCCATAGTATTTATTATTTCTTCAAGATGGTATCCGAATCCAAGTCCTAGCAGTAAAAGGGTATTTTTATCTTTTAGTTCATTTAAATGTTTTCCAACAAATGCCTTAGCTTCTCTTTCTGGATTATATACAGAGTGTAGATGTACATCATTTAAGACCGGGATTAATGATTGAGTTTTAGATTCCTTAATCGTAAATGAGTTAATTGTTGGAAGCGTCAAGTCTAACCCCTTATTTTCTTACGTTGTTTAAATTGTAGCCTTTAAACTGTTCTTTTGTTTTAAATACTGTTGAAATTTCTTGAGTGGTTTGGTCTTTAAAAAGATCAAGTTTAGTCAGTATTTCTTTGTCAACTTTATTTATGTTTTTAATCCAAAAGTTTATTTCCAACTGCCAAAGTTTTAATAATTCGACTAAGAAAATATTTTTTTCACGTTTGAAATAAAACATTATTTTTTGATCAATACTTTGTTGAATATGACCTAGGATGTTTGTTTGTCTATCACGGTTTTCTGATTCAAAAACAATGGCATCGATATTATTCTTGGAGCATGCATGCAGAATTTTATTGGAGGAGTCTGAAACCGCATCCATTAAAACAGTGTAGGTCATTATTTCTTTTAGTATTGAGTTCATAAAGCCTTACTTTGTTGCTTGTTTGGTTTCACTTCGAATTGACTTTATTGCATCAGACCATCCATCGTATAAAGTATTTAAAACCTCTAAACATCCATGTAAATGACTAGAATCAATTTTAATGTTTGCCTGAGTACTTGAGTACAATACATAATCATACAAAGATGAAAGTTCATCTGCTATATCGCCACCAACTTCAAAATCAAGACTGTTGTTTAACTCAATTACAATATCTTGAAGTTTACCAATATGTTCACCCTTTTTAGGAATGTTATTTTGATCAACAGCTTCAATGGCTTTTTTGCAATTTCTAATTGCAGCCTGATATAGCATTAAGAGAATTTGCTCTTTGCTCGCAGTGTGTATTGATGTTTTTTTGTAAGCACCTAAACCGTAATTATTCATAACCTCCTCCTAAAGTTATTATAGTTGCTGAACAGGGTTAGGCGAAGATGCACCAAGTGATGCAAGGCCTGCTCCTGATCGTTGTATTCTTGATATAGTTCCTTCTAATCTTGCAAATTTCATCTTCAAATTTTTCTCTTTTTGATCGATCATTCTTTGCTTATTAACAATTCTTCTATCGATTTGATCAATCGAGCTTTGAAGACTATTTTTTCTTGACTGTAGTAATCCATCTGGGCGTCT
>DAOVTR010000141.1 GCA_030633015.1 Bdellovibrionales bacterium | reverse complement strand
CTTGATAGAATAACTCGCTGTGATGATTTGGATAGTTTGATTGTTACAGATACAATTCCTTTAAGCAAAAGGGGACAATTGGTTAAAAAAATTCATGTTCTTTCAACTGCAGAAATTTTTGCAAGTGCAATCCAGCGAACTTATAAAAACCAATCTTTAAGTCCACTCTTTATGGAATTTGAGTAGAGTGTGAATAAATTAATCGTTGGTCTTGGAAATCCTGGAAATAAATACAAAAAAACGAGACATAATATTGGGTGGCAGGTTTTAGGAAATTTGCCATTCGCTGTAGAGTTAAACTGGAAAGAAAAGTATAAGGGTCTGTATTGTGATTATTCCTGTAAAGCTGATCGGTATTTTTTTCTAATGCCTCAAACCTTTATGAATTTGAGTGGTCAAAGTGTAAGCGCTTTTATTAATTTTTTTAAAATAGAAATTGAGGATGTTTTAGTTTTGCATGATGAGTTGGATATTGATTTTGGTACCCTTTCGTTTAAAAAAGGTGGTGGTCTTGCAGGCCATAATGGGCTGAAGTCAATTCATGAATGTACAGGGAGTAAAGATTTTTTAAGAATGAGACTTGGTATTGGAAGACCAGAGTTAGGTTCACCAAGCAGCTGGGTTTTAAGTGAATACTCAAAGGATCAGAAGATTTCCCTTGATCGGTTTTTGAAAGGAGCAGCACAGGCAATAGAGTTATATATAAGTGATGGGTTTGAAAAATCATCTAGCGAGTTTAGCAAAAAAAGTTTTATATAATTGGAGTTATTATGAGTTTAAATTGTGGAATAGTAGGCCTTCCAAATGTTGGAAAATCTACTATTTTTTCGGCAATGACTGCGGCACCAGCAGAAGCAGCAAATTATCCCTTTTGTACTATTGAGCCGAATATGGGAGTGGTTTCAGTTAATGATATTCGATTAAAAAAAATAACAGAGTATATTAAACCTCAAAAAGTAATTCCTACAGTGGTAGAGTTTCTAGATATTGCAGGTCTTGTTAAGGGAGCATCAAAAGGAGAGGGACTAGGAAATCAATTTTTGGGGCATATTAGACAGGTTAATGCCATTGCTCATATTGTTAGATGTTTTAAAGATGATGATATCGTTCATGTTTCTGGAAAGATTGATCCAATCGAAGATATTGAAATTATAAATATTGAACTGGCCTTAGCCGATCTTGAGGTGGTTGAAAAAAGACTTTCTAATTTAGATCGCCTTATTAAATCTCATGAAAAAGAGATTTCGAGAAATGCGAAAATTTCAAAGCCAATCTTGGAAAATTTAAAAGAGAAGCTAAGTGAAGGTGTCCAGGCAAGAACAATAGGATTAGACGCAGAAGAATTAGAGGCGATAAGTGATTTACATTTGATTACGTTAAAACCAACAATTTATGTTTGTAATATTGATGAAGACTCACTTCTAGAAGATAATGAATATGTAAAACAGGTAAAGGATTTGGCAGAGAAAGAGTCTGGCCAAGTTTTACAGGTATGTGGAAAACTTGAATCAGAAATTTCATCACTCGAAACAGAAGAAGAGAAACAAGAGTTCTTACAAGAGGCAGGAATAGAACGATCAGGCTTAGATCAATTGATTTTTAAAGCATATGAAATTTTGGGAATGAGAACTTTTTTTACAGCAGGAGAAAAGGAAGTTCGTGCATGGACTTTTTCTACCGGTTTTAAAGCACCGCAAGCAGCAGGCGTAATACATACAGATTTTGAGAGAGGATTTATTAAGGCCGAGGTTTATCACTGTAATGATCTATTTGAACTTCATTCTGAAAATAAAATAAAAGAAGCAGGCAGATTAAAAATTGAGGGAAAAGAATACGTAGTTAAAGATGGTGATATTATGCATTTTAGGTTTAACGTTTAGTTTTTTGAGATAAAAAAAGAATTATTAAGATTTTTATTTTTTAAACCATCTCCTTGTATTAAATTATAAAAAAACATATTTCTAAAAATAAGCTTTACATATTGTTGTGTCTCTTTAAATGGAATGACTTCTATATTTAATAAAGGGTCGTCATAGTGAAAATATTCTTGTTTCCAAGTTTTAATTCGATGTTCTCCAGCGTTATATGCGCTTAAAGCGAATACTAAATTCCCATCATATTTTTTTAAAAGTTGCTTGAAATATTTGATTCCTATTTTTAAATTTAAGTATGGATTTTTTGTAAGTTGAGATGTCCTAACTTTCTTTTTTATCTGCTTTGCGGTGTTTGGCATTAACTGCATGAGCCCTCTTGCTCCAACGTGAGATTTTGCATTTGGGTTAAAAGCAGACTCCTGTCTTATAAGAGATAATATGATAATAGGATCAATGTTTTTTTCGAGTGATTTAATATGAGTAATATATTTTAACGGAAACAGTAACTTTGCAATACCGACATTGAAGTTTAAAACATCTTGTCTTAATGATTTATAAATTAGCTTAAATGTTTGAAGGAAATGTTTTTTCTGACTAAGCAGATCAGTAAGTTTGAGAGCAATAATTTTTTGAGAATCCTGTTCACTGATCTCTTTAAGGACTTTTTTATTTTTAAATATTGTTTCTTTTGAAAAGGAAGTTAATTTTTTGATTTCTTTATACGCATATTTGTCTTTTCCAAGATCACTCCATACCGAAATTCGTTTGACATAGTTTTTAAATTTTGAAGTATAAATTTTATTATTCTTGTATAGAGATGAAACAGGTTTGGAGTCAGGCAAAAAGGTTGTTATATTATTTTTATGTTGTTTTTTTTCTAAGTCTTTAAGTTTTTGGGTAGATAAAACGGAATAATAGCTTAGAGGATGTGATTTTATGAGTTGTTCAAAAAGATGTCTTGCAAGGAGAGGCTCATTGGTTTGAATAAGAATTTCACATATCCAATATTGAAGCTTCTCAGGTAAGTTAGCATATTTTGCAATAAGATTATTTTTTTCAATAAAGCTGAGAGCGACTTTGTAGTCTTTATGGATAACGTGTGTCCATAAAATGTCAAATGTTGTATCCATTTTTTGCTTTCTAGATCCAATTTGTTTTATGTAGTTAAAAATATTAAGGGCCCTTTGTTTGTCTTCGTGAATCAGTCGCTTTCCCGCCCAGGTAAACATTTTCCATGCAAGATTCTTTGAAATAAATTGTGTGTTTTGTGAATAAAAACCTAACATTTGATCAAGATAAGAAAATGCCGTCTTTTTTTCTTGGGCTAAATATGCCTTTTTAAATTTTTTGTAAAGCACCTTAAACTCTGAAGAAAAATAATCTCTTGTTGCGGGATCTTTTAAGGCAATACTGGTAAGAAAAGATGAGAACTGATCTGAAATATATAAGTTATTAATTAGCTTTTCGTTTGGAAAAATATTTTTATAAATGAGTTGATTGGTAATCAGTTCTGATATTTTTTTATATAACATGATTTTAGTTGAAATTTTATTTAAGTATTTAACTAAAAACTTTGAATTTCGATCTTTTACCCAAAATGGAATAGAGTTTTCAAAATAGCTAAAATATTGTGGATTATCTAAAAATGCTATGTCTGGGTTTTTGGTTAAATATGTTAGAAATCGATGTTGACAGTATTTTTGTACTTTATTACTTATGTCGTTCGCAACTGGAGATGCTTCGGTTGGCATAGAGTAAAGACAATGTTTTATAAATGATAAGTTGTTTTTTGAAGAAGAAAGTTTTTTTAGCTGAGAAATAGGAGTTTTTAAATCTTGAAACGTATTGGTTTTTTTATTTAATGCGATTAGTTTGTTTAGGTTATAAAGATTTATTTTATAACCACTTAAAGAATTTGATAATTCAATAATATTCTTTGCATATTTGAGGTCAAATAAAGAGTAGTGTATTTTATTACTTTGAATAAGTTGTTTATTAGGTTTTAGATTTTTATGTGAGATTGCGCTGTAGCTAACGGAAGATAAAAAGATTAAAAATATAAAGATTTTATGCAAATGTCCCCCGCGATAGATAAATCAGGTTGTTAATTTCCATATCTATTAAGAACTTCATCCAGGCGATCTGTGATTTTGTTTATTTTTTCTTGTTTAGATTCATCAACGTCATGAGAGATGTTTTTTAAGTAGCCATTAACCTCTTCTATAAATAAAAAATCTCTTTTATGAGTGTCCTGTATATATTCGATCATTTTATTAAACTCATCGGCCACATCATTGAAGTAATCGTGCTTTCTAAAAACTAATTTTCCAACCGTGTGATGAGTTCTAAAACTGTTTATGAACATTTTAATTTTATAAATAGGCCCATCAACGTTATGAGTGAAGAAAATAAATATAATAAACACAAGTCCAATGAAGCCAATTTGCCAAAGTGATAATATAATAAATAGTGATTTTTTTTGTTCAGCTAAAACAAGAGAAGCGGCAGGTTGATTGGCCATGGCAAAGGAGATAAACTTCTCCATAAGTTGATAAATTGTTACAGGATAAATTACGCTAGATACAAACATAAAAATGGTTACTAAAATACTAAACTTTAATTGAAATTTTGGATTTATCAAATAGGTTTTTCTTCTAAACGTCAAAGTGTCCTCATATTTAAAATCTAGTAATTTCCTAGAGTTATCAAAGCTTCTTTATATATTATTATGCATTGAGATATGTTTCTAGAGACTATTTTCTGCCTAGTTGAAATATACAATTGTTACTAGACATTTTGATGCTTTTTTGAAAGCTTGTGTAAATATATTAACAGGCCCATTAGGAGTAGTTGAGATGAATGATCAATTAAGAAAAATTTTGATAAATATAACTAATCCTTCAACCGGAAATCCAATAGTTGAAGATAATATTTTTGAAACTGCGGAGTTAGCAGGTCAACAGGTAAAGTTAATCTATGATTCAACTAATTTTACCGTTGAACACAAAAGAAAACTTGAAAAAGATTTATTTGATCAATTGTCAGCAGAATACAATCCTGAAAATATTACGATTTCATCCACGTCAACTAATTCAAAAAAAGTGGAGCAAGAGAGTTGTTCTTCTAGGCCCGCGGCAAGTAAAAATCCTTTTAATAAGCAGAAAATACCTGGAATAAAAAAAATTATTGCAATTTCGTCTGGAAAAGGTGGTGTTGGAAAATCAACAGTGTCTGTTAATACAGCTTTAGCCCTGAAAAACTTAGGTTATTCGGTTGGAATTCTTGATACTGATATATATGGGCCATCAATTCCTCTTCTTTTAAATGTAAAACATGGCAATCCTGAAGTTACCAAAGAAGAAAAGATAATTCCATTAAAGGCATATGATATGCCTTTTATAAGCTTTGGATTGTTTACTAATGATGAAGACCCAGTTATTTGGAGAGGGCCAATGCTTGGAGGAGTAATTAATCAATTCTTTTTTGATGTTGAGTGGGG
>DAOVTR010000264.1 GCA_030633015.1 Bdellovibrionales bacterium | reverse complement strand
ATCCCAAATAGAAATATTGAAACACCTGCTGATATTTCTTTAAAATCTGGGCTTATGTAAAATCCATAACCTAATATTATAAAAATAGTAGGTAATAATATACTTCTAAACAAACTTTATCTCCTTTCTATTTAATATATTCTAAGGTTTAAACTCTTAAAGTACAATTCCTCTGATCATAAAGTATATAGCAGCAGATAATACTGCCGCAGCAGGAACTGTTATAACCCAAGCAGCAATAATTTTCTTAACTGCATCTCTTTTAACGTATTTAACTTTTTCAGTTGATTTTAACTGTTTTTTAGCATCTTTTAGAATTTCTTCTTCTTCATCTATACTTTTATAAAGATTAACGATTCTTTTATAATCTGCTTTTTCTTTTTTTTCTTTTGCTTCTAGAGTTTTAAGTTCACCCTGTAATGCTTTTATTTCTTTTTTCTCCTCAAGAACTGCTTCTTGTTCTTCTTTTAATTTTTTAGTATTAGGATTTTCTTTGTCACCTTCAAGATATTCTCTTAAAAATCCAACACCAAAAATACCACCTACAGCAATATGCGTAGAAGATACTGGAAGACCAAGTTGAGAAGCTATAATTACTGTGATTGAAGCTGCCATCGCAACAGAGAAAGCTCTCATTTGATCAAGCTCTGTAATTTCAGACCCAACTGTTCTAATTAGCTTAGGACCATACAAAGCAAGACCAATAGCAATACCAATTGCTCCAACAGCCATAACCCATAGTGGTAGACCAGCTTTAGCTTAAATACCACCAGTCATAACTGCATCATTAATAGCAGCCCAGGGCCCACTAGCATTTGCCACCACATTTGCACCGTGTGCAAAACGTAAAAGTTCAGCAGCAAAGATCAGAGGTACAGTAAAGAGTATATTGATACCAGCTCTACTGTTTTCAATCATAGTAGCTTTTTTCTTAATCGTTATTCTTACAATAAAGTAAACAATTACTGCTAGGGCCGTCCCTACGTGCATGGAAAGATCAAAAATAACTCCCGGATCTTCCATATGCAAAAGATGAGGCAATATGGCCAAATGCCCACTACTACTGACAGGAACAAACTCCGTTATGCCTTGAATTAGGCCATATATAAATGAGACCATAAATTCCATTAGCTACTCTCCAAAAAAATTACCATTACCACTTTCAAGAGCAGTTATTAATGATTTTAAAAGACTAAAAATATTTTTTGAATAATAATTTTTTATTACTTTATTTTTAAGCTTCATCACATCCACCATCCGCCTTAAATTTTTAATTAAAATAGTTGTAAGTTTAAGGTCTTTTGTTAAAAAGGCTGTTTTCCCCAACGAAAAAAAATGATTATATAAATAATCTTCAAAGTCTGCTCTCTTATCTAACTGAATATCTCTCGTAACCAAATAATCACTAATGATCACTGGATTTAAGAGATCTTTTGAATCTGGATATTTAAAAATAGAGTGATAATCAAAATACCACTCTATTTCTGAAAAAAATGTTGATTTAAAATCATGCAGCGACTTTGTGCCGACGGCTGACTCCTCAGTTTCCAAACTAAAAGAAAGCACATTAAAAGTATTTATGGGGATAAAACTCTCTACTACTGTTTTTGAACTATCTAATTGAAAAAAATGTTGCTTTATTTTTAGAAAACGAAAATTTCCAAGAGGTACCATATCAATAACAGGTAATCCTCCAACGTCAAGTTTATCAAGTAGTAAATTTCTAACTAAAATATATCCCTTAATAAAAGGTCCATAATCAAAAAGGTGCCATAACATATTTTTCACGCTGAGCTTGAAACTCGTAAGAAGATACTCTTCAATCTCCTTAGAAACTTCTTTGGTAATTATTTTTTCAAGGCCCTGGGTCGGATCATATGCTCTAACTTTATAAATTGCGTTGTCCCTATTTAAAGCTTTTTTTAGATTAGAATAATTAGATGAATAAAATAGATCACCTTTAAGACCACTTTTTAAAATATTAAAAAGAGAAAAATGCTCAACAAGAGAAAAACTAACTATAGTTTTTAATTTTTTATCGTAAAATTTCAGAGTTGGAATAACTCTCTTTTTGCTTGTTTCTTGCACAAGTGAAAATGATGGAATTACTAAAAATCTGAGATCATCTAAATTACTAAAAGAGTTGAACTTAAAATATTCACTTGAATAATAATTAAAATTACTAAATTCACTTTTCTCACTCAACTTTTTATATACCAAATTCTCTTTTAGTACCTTTATATCTGTTACATATTGCAAATTAGAAAAGACTGGCGAGAATATGGCCAATAACACTAAGGCCGGTATCAATATGGCAGAAGTAAAAAAAGAGGTTACTTTATGATCATGTGATAAATTACTAAAAGTAAGCATCTCTTTAAGAGACTTTTTCCCTACTAAAAGAGGAAGGTCAAAAATAATAAATGGACCTAGCAAGAACTCCAAAAGCACCCTAGCAACTCCACCAACCCTACTCCAAAGTGGAGACTCATTTGAGTTAATCCCAATTAAAAATTGGCAAAAACTGACTCCGAATATTAAAGTGGTATAAAGTCTAAAAAGAATATGGACTACAAAAACGACATAACCAGTAATAAAAAAATCAATTAAAGTATAAAATTGTCCTTTTAAACTCAATAACTGATCAACCCAAATAGTAAAATCACGATGAATATCACTAAACTGCTCTGTCCCCATTAAAAAAGAGAAAATAATATACGCAACTGAGTAGTCACCAATAACTGCTAAGATTCTAAAAAGTGGACTTGATAATTTCAACAATACTCAAACCTAAAACTGTCAACTATTCTGGGCAGAAAATACAAAATGCCTACCACTTTGCAAAATCCCTTAAAAAGGCCAGAACTATTTATAATTACAACAAATATTGTACATTATTAGTCAGCTTTGCCAAGAGCAAAGCTTGTATTAACCCAATATTTGGGAGCTTCAACCTAAGAGGCTAAAATATAACCCGAACTTAACTAATTTAAAGGGCCTAAGCTTAATATATTACTGAAATTAGCCGAAAAACAGATAAGGATGTGGGTATGAAATTACATAAAAGAGGAACAAGCAAAATGAAATTTAAGAAAATTTTTAATTATTTAAATATCTATCTATTGGTCTTCATGTTGCTTCAACCAGCTACCATTTTCTCAAAAGAAAAAAAGAAATCTTCAGAGGTTAATGATCAAAGTAATACTAACCTTGCTGGATTTGTAAATATCTTTGAACAGACTATGGGTAACCTTACTCAAATGCAAAATCAGGCAAATCAAGATCAGATGGCCCAAAGTCGTATTGCTCAAATTCAGTCCATGGAACCCAAGATTATTCCTTCAAAATATTTTCCTCATTGTAAAATGCCAGAGGCCATTGCTGATAAACCAAAAAACTTCTGCGTAAATCCGATCTCTAGTCAAAATGATTACCAAATTGTCTTACAAGCAAAAACCATGGGAACTAAATATGTTGATTTCTACGACCAACTTTTAAATCTTGGACAAAACTCCCAATTCCCTATCGGTATTCAATGTCTGGAAGATGCCAAAAAAAGACAGCTTGCAATTATGAAAGACAAACAAAACTACCTACAAAATATTATAAATGACATAAATGAAAAAGCTCAACTCT
>DAOVTR010000205.1 GCA_030633015.1 Bdellovibrionales bacterium | reverse complement strand
GATTCATCACCTAAATATGAGAGTGATTTTTTTGAAAATAGATATCCTGCAGTCAGGTGTTTGATAACAACATTTGGCATTAAATGGTAACTATTATAGGAAACGACTCCAGCATTATTATTCAAAAGTTCTCTAGTGCCATCTAAGCTGAATCCTTTAAAAAAATTACCAAAGAGGTCTAAAAGACTACCGCCAGTAGCGGAATCAAACCATCCATTATTAGTTTCAAGGTTAAAATTGCTAATATGAATATGAGGAACTCTCACTGATCCAAGTCCTGCTGGGTTATAAAAAGCAGAGTTACTGTCATTTACAAGACAATTAAAGGCATTTCCCATTGCAAGAGCTCGTCCAGATGTTGCAAGTTCTGGAAAAATAGCATCATTAAAAGCAATCCCAAAACAGCTAAAAGACGTTAAATATAAAACGGAAATATAGGTGAAAAGGTAAGTAATTCTCTTCATAATAAATATATTATATACTTTATGATTGAAAATTAATATGAGAACCATTTACCGTAGTATAATTGTCGGGAATGTTTTAGTCGTCGTTTTCGGCATCAGATTTTGAAAATAGATGCTTTTCTCCATCAACGTCAGTTATTTTTATTTTAACAATTTCAAAATTAACAACCTTTGAAAGTTCAAATGAAAGACCTTGCCACACAATAATTTGTCCTTCTTCAGGAAAATTGTTTCCAAGCATATCTAGAATAAAGCCTGTGAGTGTAGAGAAATTATCATTTAAAGGTATTTTGATATCATAATCAGTATATAGATCACGAATTTGAATCCCTCCATCAACAACTACACCTTCCTCAAGATTATGCTTAACATTGGATTGATCAATATCTTCTTCAGTGTCATGTTCATCTTGGATTTCTCCAAAAATTTCTTCAATGATATCTTCAAGTGTAATTATTCCTACAATTAAACCATTTTCATCTTTTATTAATGCCAAGTGGACCTTTTTTTTATTCATATGATCAAATACTGCTTGAATTTTCATATGTTCATAAACAAAGAAAGGTTTTTTTAAGTGTTTACTTACTTGAAAATTATTTCGATCTTCAAATTGAACATAAGATAAATCTTTAACATGAAGAAACCCTACAATATCATCTAAGGTTTCATTGCAAACTGGATATCTACTATGATTATCATTTTTGATCATTTTAATAATATCATCAAAAGAATCATTTTTTTGAATGAACTTAACCTTGCTTCTTTGAATCATAATATCTTTAACTTTTATTGTCGGAAATTCTAAAATTGAATTCAATAAGCCGATTTGTTTGGAGTCCATTGTTTTTTCTTTTTCAGCACGGTTGACCATGTATTCAATATCATCTTTAGTAATGAGTCTTCCTGAAATATGAGATGAATTACCAAGTATTTTTTGTATAAACCAAGTTACTGAACTAATTAAGGGATAAAGGAGATAATAGTTTGCTTGCAGAATTCTAATGACTGAAGTTGATAATCTCTCAGCATGCGCTCTTGCAAAAGTTTTAGGTATGATTTCTCCAAAAAATAAAATTAAAATGGTTGTGATCCCGACACTAATCCCTAACGCATCACTTTTAAAAGTTCTTGCAGAAATTGTTGTTGCTAAACTTGCTGCCAACACATTAACTAAATTATTTCCAACTAAAATAGTTGTTAAAATTTCATTTGGTTTATTTGCCATGAAATCCATGGCCTTTTGATGGTGCCCTCCTTCATCCATAAGTTGCTTGGCCCGATCAATTCCGATTGATAATAAAACAGCTTCGGATCCAGAATAAAAAGCTGATCCTATTAAGCAGATAAACAGAGCAACAAGCTCATAAGTTTCATACATTTAAAATTTTCCTTGAGTTATTGTAATTGAATTGTAAACAATTAGAGGGCGGAGGTTCTATGAGATTTTTCCTTGTTATTAAAGCTATAATTTTATATTTTACAATTCATTAAAATAAATAGCAATATTTTTATTAAATTTGTTATGGCCATATATTATGAAAACTGAAGACAAAATGACTATCTTTGCTCCAATGGAAGGAATAACAGATGCTGTTTATAGAAACACTATCTTAGAGTTATATCCTAAGTGGGATATACTGTTTACCGACTTTATAAGATCACCACGAGATGGTTTTTTTAATAATGAGAAAATAATTACTCATATTGGAAGAGAAATTATAGAGGATAAGTCAAAATTAAAAAAAACAGTTGTTCAAATATTAACTTCAAAACAATCTAGGTATATTGATACCGTTAAAGCTTTAAATTCACTGGGTATTAGTTGGATAGACTTAAATATTGGATGTCCAGTAAAGAGAGTTGTCGCTCATGGCGGAGGAGCATATCTGCTTAGTAATCAAGATGATTTGGAAGAGATTGTTAATAACAGAAGAAAATATTTTGATGGTACCTTTTCTGTTAAAATGAGAATAGGAATGGATGATGATCAAAATTTTTTTAAGATCTTGAAAATATTAGAAAATAGTTCTGTAGATCTGGTTACTATTCATGGAAGAAAAAGATCTGATTTTTATACTGGAGTTGCAGATTGGAATTATATAAAACAAGCAAAAGAGTCCACTAGCATTAAGATTATTGGTAATGGAGATATTAAAGACGTTGAAGAGATTCAGAAGCGTTATTTGGAAAGTAATTGCGATGGAGTAATGATTGGAAGAGCTGCTGTCTCGAGGCCTTGGATGTTAGAAAATAAAGTCGGTAGTAATTCTCAGGTTCTTTTTCTTAAGCATCTC
Source organism: Bdellovibrionales bacterium (assembly GCA_030633015.1). The sequence continues at coordinate 1,565 of DAOVTR010000205.1, read as the reverse complement.
GCTAATGAGTATAAAAATAAGAATATAAAAGATGAGTTTATATTAGGCAGAATGAAGTGTATCGCCCATTATATGACTAAAGAGAAGTCAATATTAAGGGTTAGATCTCTTGTTGATTTTTTTTCGAAGCTTGAATTGATTTTCCAATTTTAAAAAGAAAAAAAGCGTATACAAAAAAGAGACTGGCTCCGATTAGAGCAAATATTAGATTGCCATTAGATGAAATAAAATAAAAGGCACTACAAAATATAAATGGAATTAAAATTTTTATTAAAATATCAGTGTAGACATTTTTGCTGATCAGCATTATGTTTTGTTCAATTGATTTGATTATTTTTAAAAATGAGAGTTTATACTTATAAGTTGTAAGACGTTGATTCATTCCTGGAGTCATAAGAGTAAGATTCCATATGTAACTTATAAATAAAAAAAGAGCATTGGTTAAATTAGTTACAAAAAAAACTGTAAGAAAAAAAAGAATAAGAATCGGTAATAAATAAAAAAGATAATATTTATTAATACTACCGTTGATAAAGTAGTTATCTATGACAATTGAGTCTATCTTTTGTATGTTATCTTGCAATCCCCATCGCCTTTATTTCTCTAAGAACAGTTATTTTAATTGTTCCAGGATAGGACATATCACTTTCAATTTTTTTTGCAATATCTCTTGCAAGAATAACTGTTTGTTCATCGGTTACTTGGTCATTTTCAACAAAAACTCTTACCTCTCTTCCTCCTGAAATGGCATAACAACTAGAGACTCCTTCAAATTCATTTACAATTTTTTCAATATCCGTAAGCCGTGAAACATATGATTCCATCATTGCTTTTCTAGCGCCAGGCCTTGCACCAGAAAGGGCATCGGCAGCAGCGACAAGATGAGCTAATATTGTTTCTGGCTTTTCGTCATCATGATGAGATCTAACAGCATGAACAATATCTGGAGATTCTCCATATTTTTTTAAAATATTAGCTCCAACAACAGCGTGTGACCCTTCAGCAGAAGCATCTAACACTTTTCCGACATCGTGGAGTAGACCGGCCCTACGTGCTTGTTTTACATTTAACCCTAATTCTGCTGCCATTGTTCCACATAAAAAAGCAGTCTCCATCGCATGCTGATATTGGTTTTGAGTATAAGATGTTCTCCAATTTAATGCTCCAATTAGCTTTAAAATTTCGGGGTGTATTCCGTGAATGCCAATTTCCATTTGGGCCTTTTCACCTAATTCTCTTAATTGCTTATCTAGTTCTGTTTTAGATTTTTCATAAAATTCTTCAATCTTTGCAGGATGTACTCTTCCATCGGCAATAAGTTTTTCAATGGTAAGTCTTGCAATTTCTCTTCTAACAACATTGAATGAAGAAATAACAACAATCTCAGGGGTGTCATCAATAATAAGATCAACTCCACATATTTGTTCGAATGCCCTTATGTTTCTTCCTTCTCTACCTATTAATCTTCCTTTTATGTCATCCGAAGGCAGTTCAACTGATCCAATTGTTCTTTCGGCAACATATTCTCCAGAAAATCGTTGAATTGCGACGCTTACAATATTTTT
>DAOVTR010000201.1 GCA_030633015.1 Bdellovibrionales bacterium | reverse complement strand
ATTGCTTTTCAAAAGGCTACGATATTGTTCGTACTCATTCTTTGTTTCAAATTATCAAAAATCTGGGTAAAAATGGTTCCCTTGAAAAAGGATCTAAAATATTTTTTCTAAATTGATAATTTTCATCCTGAAAAACCCCATCATCTATGGCCAATCGACATTTAGAATAATCTAGCTGAGATTTAAAAGAAAATTTATTTTTTATTTTATTTAATATATGATTCATATAATTGCTTATAAAAATGGTTAAAAGACTGTTTTTCTTGTACGAAAGGCGAACCAAAATAATTATTTTGCAATGCTATCTCTTTCATTAAACTGGAAAACCCAAAAAAACTCTGACTTTCAGTGGATGTAAATGTTGCATTAATTTTTTTAGAAACACTATTAATTGAACAATAAGATTGATATTCAAAACTAATTTTCTCTCTTAATTGTTGATCATATTTATAGCTCATTTGTGCTGTAAGTAATATTTTTAATAACCTTTTTTTATTAAAAACAAATTCTCCTAAAGTAAACTCGACTGGAATCAATCTACAAGCGATATCTATTTCTTTTAAATAAAACGATGAATACCCTGCCCAATCCGTTAACACGGCTCTTGAGCCAGTACTAAGAGATTCGGCTGGAGACATTCCAAAGTCCTCATCGTTATGCATACTCATACTAAAGAAAATATCACTGCCATTATACACTTTATTCAATTCGAAATGATCTAAATCGCCAACATATATAATTTTATCTTGAATACTTTGATCCAAGCCAGAAATAAAACTTTGATAAAATTGATAGTAAGTATTAATTGTACACTCTTGATCAAGGTATGGAACTCCAATATCGTCAAATGATCCTGCAAGTATAAGTCTAGAATCAACACCAGTACTGTTCACAATTTTTACAAAAGACTCCACAACATCAATTACCCTTTTTTGCAAACTAATTCTACCTGTATACAGATAAACAATTACATCATCTTTAAACTGCATTTTCTCTCTGTAGTTTTGTCTAATTGTATGATCAAAAAAAAATATTTTTGGATCAACAGGGAATGGAATTTTAACTACTGACTTTTTATTCATTATTAATTTCTGTAAAAGACCTACCTGCTTATCTGAAGCACACAAAAACTTAACCTTTAAATTTTCCAAAGATTCTTCCATTGAATACCATTCAGATAAATTTAAAACAAAATCGCCATAGACATGAAATAAAATATCAGGTTTAAATAACTTTTCTTTTTTATTCATTAAACATTTAAGTAGGAATGATGGGTTCGGTCTATGGTCAATAAAAATAATCTTATCTGGATTATATTGATAAATATCTTCTGCTAAGTTATAAATATTCCCACAATTCTGATCACTGTTGAAGTCAAAATATTTAACAATATAACCATCTAATAACTCTTCATAGGATTTTTTTATATTTCCAACAATTGTTTGACAACTTTTCCAATAAGACATTTTAAAACTATATAAAATTGCTACTTTCATAATCTAAAATTAACTACATATATACTTTAACAAAAAACAATACCAACATTTATCTGATACTACTCTTCCATTTTTCATAACAAAAGAAATTTTGTCTAAATTTTTAATATCCCTCAATGGATCTCCTCTGACTGCAATAATATCAGCCTGAGCACCCTCTTTAATAACGCCAAATAACTTATTATTATCTATTAACTTTGCTGCATTGATTGTTGCCATTTTAAGCACCTCGGACACGGGTACTCCGGACTCTACATAAGAAACCAAAGCATCTTTGGAAAAGCGACCAATCGACTTATCTAAATTTATCAAATAAAAAAACATGTCTGAACCAAAGGCAAGCTTAACGTTATTATCGATTGCCTGCTTTATCCTTTCAGCTCTTTTACTTAATAATGTATCAATATTTCCCAAAAAATAATCATGTTCTCCTGCGCCTAATGAGCTAAAGATAAACTTATACATCTCCTTGGAAAAATCTGTTGGAATCAAATAAATATCTTTTTTACTCATTGTTTTTAAGGTATCAACAGAAATCTCATATCCGTGCTCTATACTATCAACTCCTGCTAGAGCAGCTTTTTTAGCGTCAAAATCAAATTCGGCATGTGCAGCAACTTTAAGTCCTTTACTGTGAGCGTATTTGACTATTTTTTCTAGCAAACCAGAACTCATTGCACCATAACCAGGACTATTACCCGGATAGACCTTTATAAGATCAACTTTTTTATAAATATAATTATCTATAGCTCTCTGAATATCTGTACTATCATTAATAATAGTATATTCACTCCTTACGGTTTCATCAGATATGTTTTCAGGAAATTGTCCCGAATGAGTTGCAATTCCTGGACCTGAACCATAAATTTGTGGGCCCTGAATCAAATTACTATCAATTAATTTTTTTAACTTCATATCCATGAAATTTCCACAATTGCCAACATCTCGAATAGAAGTAATTCCACTTTTTAAATAAGAACGTGCTCTATGGATTGAACAAACAAAACGAAATATATCACTATCTTCTTTTTCACTTCGAACTAACTCTTTTGAAAAATCAACATCAAATTTTTTTGCAAAAAATGTTATATGAGTATGAGCATCAATCAATCCTGGAATAATTATCGATTCAGGTAAATTAATTTGTTTTGTTCCCTTAGGACCTCTTATATTTTTACCGATTTTAACTATTTTATGATTTTTTATAAGTATTTCATTATCGACTAGATATCCATTAAATTCACTATTTATAATTTTCTTTGCTGTAATTAAAACGTACTGATCATGGGATTTACCCCCCCAATAATAACTTAACGCAAAAACCAATACTAAAGATAATATAATTTTAATTAATTTATTTGTTTTAAACATACGCACACTGTAACGCATGGGGCAAAACCTCTCTATAAGTTGACAAATACAACTCATTATTTATAACTTATGAGATAAGTTTAAAGGAGTAGTTAACCAATGACAAATTCAATCGATTTAAATCAAATACCAAAAATGCAAGAAAATATAATTTCAAGGGAAAATCAAGATGGCACTATTGTTTTGATGAAACCTGATGATTTAGATTTATTTTACAAAATTGATGGTGTCGCAGCTTCAGTTTGGAAGCAATTGCAAACTGACAGTAACTTAGAACAAATAATACAAGACCTATCTAAACAATATGATGTTTCCACTAAACAGATCGAAGATGATATCAATTCATTTTTTAATGATCTAAAAAAATTCGAGATAATTGAATAACCAAAGTCAAAAATATTTTTTAGGCTTAAGTAAAGTCATTTACAACAGTTCTGTTTGTCTTATATATGAAGATCAGCAAAAAGAATGTGAAATATATCAAACAGAAAGACTGCTAAGAAAAAAAGCATCACAAAACTGGCCTAAAACTGCAATCCAATTAATAGATAAAAAAATTAATAGAAGTAATGTAACAATTGGAGAAAATAGAGATGTCTTAACTCCTTTATCTTATGAAAACTTTATAAATTCAAACATTCCGTTTTTTGAATTTTTAGAAAAATCAAAACTTGATTTTTATTGTAAGCAATATAATAACCAAATTATTACTCTATCACATCATTTCTGTCATGCTCAGGCAGCTGTTGCTATATCTCCATTTCAAAAGTCCATTATTATCGTTATGGATGGTGCAGGAAATTATAGTAGTGACTTCAGCTCAAGTGATGAATTTAAACAATTTGCCCCAGGAGAAAAATCTCTAGAAGATTGTTCCGTTTATTTGCAGGATGGAAAAAACATAAAATGCGTTGAAAAAAGCTGGCAAGTTTTTAATGAAAGCAGTAATTCAAAACATTCTTTTAGTGATGGACTTGGAACACTTTATGAAAAAAGTGCGGATTATATTTTCAATTGCAATCGAAGCTCTGGAAAAGTCATGGGTCTTGCTACTTTTGGAAAACCTGAAAACATTAATAACCGCGAATTATTTTTAAACAATCTTAACTGGGATAATTCATTTCAAAAAAAATCAAAACTAGAATGGGAAGATTCAAAACAATTTAGCCACTTTGCCAACATTGCCTCATCAGTTCAGCTAAACTTTGAGCAAACACTTTTAAACTTATGCTTAAAGCTAAAGGAAAAGTTTTCTGACTACAACAATCTTATTTTTACTGGAGGATGTGCTTTAAACTGTACATCGAACATGAAGTTACTTGAAAACAAAATATTTGACGAAATTTATATACCTCCATTTCCAGGAGATGAGGGCATTAGTTTTGGAATTGCTAATTTTTTATATTTCAAAAATCATCCAGACAAGTGGACAATTACTAATCACTCAAAACAGCATGGATATTTTGGTCCCCACTCTTCAACACCAAATGACAAAGATATTACTAAAATATTT
>DAOVTR010000326.1 GCA_030633015.1 Bdellovibrionales bacterium | reverse complement strand
CCAAAGCTACAATTAGAACAATGCTGAAAAATGTTTTATAGAAATTTATTTGTTTTGATTTTAAATTCATTTAGAAAATTCCACTTTAAATCTGCACTTTTTTGTTTCCCTTTTATTTGAACTAATTTTTATGAGATTGTTAGTAGTCATCTTCTCTTTAGGCGATAGAACACTATAGATGGTTGGGTCATAAAATGAGATATTAAGTTGATTTATAGGCTCGATTTTTTCATTTAATATAATACCGAATTCATAATATATTATTGCAATATTTTGCTTATTTTTTCTACTTTTTATTTTTTTTGATTTTACCTGTATATTTTCAAGTTTAAATTTTATTTTTTTATTGTTAAAAATTATGGTCGTGAAATAGTGTTGTTTTTTTAGTTCATCCTTAAAATCATTTAAAATCAACTGCATCTCTTTTTTTTCTAGAGAAAAATTTTCATTTTGATCATAATCCATTATTAATCCTTCAGAGGTCAATTCGTCAAAAAACCACTGAACAGATATTTTGATTTCATTATCTTTTGCGCTCATGAGGTGGGATTTAACATCAACAAACATGTGAGGATGGGCAAAGACTTGGAAAGCAAGCATAAATATAATGATCATTAAAAAACAGTAATATTTCACTATAATTCTTCCTTAAATTAAATGAATTCGACAATACTTGAAACTTAGGTATTATAACCTTGAACGTATATAAGGGCAAAAAAATGAGTACACTTAAAAATAAAACAATTTTTATTACAGGAGGATCAAGGGGAATAGGGGAAGCAATTGCTATTCGAGCAGCTAAAGATGGTGCAAATATAGTTATTGCTTCTAAAACGACCAAGGCCCATCCTAAACTTCCTGGTACTATTTATACAGTTGCGGAAAATATCGAAAATGCTGGAGGGCAGGCGCTACCAATCGAGACTGATATTAGGTCAATAGACCAAATTAAGGCCGCTGTAGATAAAACTGTAGATAAATTTGGTGGAATTGATATTGTTATTAATAATGCGAGTGCTATTTTTTTAGCAGGAACAGTTGATACACCTATTAAAAGATTTGATCTAATGCATGAGGTGAATGTTCGTGGAACTTTTGCAACATCTCAGGCATGTCTACCTTATCTGTTGAAATCGAAAAATCCTCATATTTTAATGCTTTCACCGCCTTTGGATATGGATGCAAAATGGTTTAAAAACCATCTAGCATATACCATGGCCAAATATGGAATGAGTCAATGTGTTTTGGGACTTTCAGCTGAGTATAGAAAACAAGGGGTTGCAGTAAATGCCCTATGGCCTAGAACAACCATTGCTACTGCAGCAGTTAAATTTCTTCTAGGTGGAGATAAAATGATTAGTAAATCAAGGACTCCTGAGATTGTTGCTGATGCAGCACATTGGGTATTTACTCAAGACAGTAGTAAATGCTCTGGAAACTTTTTTATTGATGAAGAGATTCTTAAAAAAACGGGAAAGACAAGTTTTGATGAGTATGCTATTGATCCAAAAGAAGAGTTACAGATCGATCTATTTATTTAATTAAAATTTAAATGGGTGATTCAGGAGATGTAGATGAGTGCATTTGAAATTGCTTATACTGCAATGGGTGGGTTGGGAATATTCTTTTTTGGCATGAAGATGATGTCAGATGCTTTGCAGGCCACTGCTAGTGACGTTATTAAAAAAATCATAAATTCTCTAACTTCGAATCCTGTTTTGGCAGTACTTGTAGGTACTGGAGTTACTGTAATTGTTCAAAGTTCCTCGGTTACAACTGTTATGGTTGTGGGGCTTGTTAATGCTGGTTTAATGCAACTTACTCAGGCCATAGGAGTGATACTCGGAGCTAATATTGGAACAACAATTACTGGTTGGATTATTTCAATAAAGATTGGGAAGTATGGTCTTCTTTTAGTTGGTCTCGGAATTTTCCCTGCGCTTTTTGCAAAAAAAGATAGTTGGCGAGAGTTTGGAAAAATCGTTTTTGGTGTTGGCCTTATTTTTGTAGGGTTGCAGACAATGGGGGCTGCTCTTAAGCCACTTGCTCATAACCAGTCTTTGCTCGATTCAATTAGTTATTTTTCAGGCGAGCATTATGGAGCATATTTTGCGAGCGCAATTGTTGGAGCGTTAATAACTTTACTTATTCAATCATCCTCCGCAATGATTGGAGTAACGATTGCCTTGGCTACTGCGGGAGTTATCTCACCACATACTGCCCTTGCTTTGGTTTTAGGTGAAAATATTGGTACAACAATTACAGCGTTATTCGCTTCAGTTGGAACGAGTGTTACGGCCAGAAGAGCAGCAACTGCCCATGCTTTATTTAATATATTGGGTTCAACGATTGTTCTGTCAATTTTTCCAATTTATGCACATTTAATTTCTTTCATAACCGGTCCTAATATTTCGCTGCAAAATGTTGCAGGTGATTTTGTTAATGTAGCTGTGTATATTGCTACTGGACACTCAGTGTTTAATATTTCAATGACTATTTTGTTTGTACCTTTTATTAAGCCTTTTTCTCGTTTGATTATGAAAATTGTTCCAGATAAAAATGATTTAAAAGAAAATCGTAAATTTGTTATGGTTGGAAACTCATCAGAACTTTTGCCAGCAACCGCTCTGATGCAGGCAGATAAAGAGATTATAAAATTTGCAGAAATTGTAGGAAGAATGTTTAATCTTTCAAGTGATTATATGTTAAATAAAAAGAAAGATGAACGTGATTTAGCTAAGATAAAAAATTATGAAATGATTACTGATAATATTGAAAAAGAGATTCTTCTTTTTATGAGTAAAGTAATGCAAAAACAATTATCTGCCATTCAGTCAGTTGATGCACAAGTGGTTATTAGAACTTCAGATGAGCTTGAAAGTTGTGCTGATTATATTGAAAAACTTACTCTCTCTCAAAATCGTTTTTGTAAAGAAGCAGTCTACGACAGCGAAGCAAAAGAGGATTTTGAATTGCTGCTAAGTAAGGTTAAGGAGTTTTATTTTTTAGTTTATCATATGATTGAAAATCTTGATAAT
>DAOVTR010000232.1 GCA_030633015.1 Bdellovibrionales bacterium | reverse complement strand
GAAGCAAATCCAATATTGAAAGCAAAAATTAAAAAGACGATTAAACTTTTATGGGACATGTCTTTTGCTCCTTGGATCTATACTTTGAATTTTTTCCAGGCATAGCTCCCGATTTACTGAGATCATACTGTAGAGTACACCAGCTCTGCCACATATCTAAATATAGTTTTCTTTTTTTAGCATAGCCTCGTGCATTTTTATCTAATTTGTTAATTCGATACTCCATCATCTCTGATTGACGGCTTATAAAATCGTGAACCGTATATCCACCAGTCTCTTGATTTATATCAATGTTTTGTTTTTTTACCATTGAAATAATCATGAGCCTCGCCTTATGATAAGCGGCGTGCCACATGAGATTAAAGTCGTAACCTGCATTGGGACATTTAATAATATTGTAAATTTCTGGATCTTTTAGAGTATAGCAGTAACCAGTTTTCTTTTTAATATGAGTAAGCTCTTCTTTAAGATGTAAGTAAAAGTTTTTCATCATTCCATTTTGTGTGAAGTTGCATACCTTTGCTATAAATCTTTGTTTATTTCTAAACGGCAACTCCTTGCTGGTATCTCGATCCTTCGGAGGCCTAGGAGTGCAGTTATTTATTGAGGCGGCCATCTCTGGAATGCTCTCTTTTACGTAACTTCTAACGGCTTGAGGAATATCTGGAGTAGTGCTTTTAATTGAAGGCCCACAATTTACACAATCGGCCCGTAAAGTAGTGGATGAAATAACTAACACAATCGTTAATAAAAAATTATTTAACCTCATCTTCCCCCCGAGGTGCCATGCACCTTTTGTGTCGCCTATGCGTTATAGGCTAAAAACTATGATATTTATATTTTGACATATAATGTTGTAAATTCAATTAGGAAGATCGTTCCTTGATACTGGAGTGATTTTGTTTCTTGTTAGAAAAGAAAAAATTTATCATCATTTTTTTGATAATCAAGAGATGATTGTTCAAAAAGAGTCCTCCAAACCGTTGCATATTTGCTCCATGGACCTTTTATTTCTATATCAATTAATTTTTTAGGCATTGAAGGTGTTATTTTAAGGTTTTGAGAAATTTTAACACGCTCTAAAAATTTGTTGTGACCTTCCGGGGAAGCAAAATATAAGAGGCGTTGTTCGTTAAGATTTAATCTATTAATTAAAATATTTTTGTTACATTGGTTTTCTAAAACTGATAAATTGCGAAAAAGTTCAATGTTTGCTTTTTTTATGGTGTTTTTTAAAGATTTTCCTGCAGCAAATCCGTATGCATATTTTGAATTTTCAGCTGATTTTTTCCACACAATAATAATTTTTATATTTTTTATTGGAGATAAAACTTCTACTAATTGAGTATGTTTAGTTTTTTTTATCGCTAAATTACCATACCACCATTCAATAATTGACCACCTTTCAATCGCTTCTTTTTTTGATAAGTGTTTTACTGTTAAATTTGATAAGCTTGGAAATGCAGCCATTCCTGTTGAAGTAGGTTCTATGTTAAATCCATATTTTTTTTTATCATTTGAGTTATTTATTGAGTTTCTAAAAGCCCATGTTTCCATTGCTTCAGATATGGCAATGTAGCCTGCTTCATTTTTTGAAGTAGAGCTTCCAGTTCCATCGCAATTGCCAAATAATGTGTTTTTTCTAATCTTTAATTTTTTCAGATCGCTAGTTAGATCGGTATAGGATTCGTAACCTTCTTGTTCATAATAAATATTTTTTTTGATAATATTAATAGATTCAATAGGTCCGCCGTTGCAACTTAATACTTTGGAATATTTAATGGGTGCAAGATTTATATTCATAAATCTTTATTTATGGCCAACCCAAAAAAAATCAATAGGAGGCAAGACAGTATTTAGAATTTTTATATCAACGTTTGGTGAAATCCAAATCCCATATGAGTGATGGGTTATAGGCCAAATTACAGCTTGCTTCCATAATAATTCATTAATTTTTTGAACGTTTAGAATCTTTTTATCAAGTTCGATCGAAATACTGCCGTCAATATCAGGTAATCTAATTCCTTGTTTTGATTTAAACATGAAGCGAATATCAGTTTCTGGATCTTCAACTAATATTCCAGTGTTGTATATTGTTAAATCAAATGGATACTCATTTTTTGTTCCAATCATATTTAAAATTTCTTTAAAATTTATTGAATCAACCTCTTCATATTTAATATTTGTTATTTTACATGTTTCCTTCATTGATTTTTGGATAAGTTCAAAATATTCAAGACCTTTAGCTCTTTTGGGATAAAAAATAAAGCGTAGTTTTTTTCCTTTTTGAATAATTGTATTGTCAAGTTGTTGATCAGTTATTTCATTCACATTTTTCATTGCTAGAGGGAAAAATGATTTTGTAACGTTAAAACCATTATTTAAAAGTGCCTGATAAAAATGGTTTCTAAGAGTTATTCTATTGTTAAGATTATTGCAGATACTATTATTATCATTCCATGAAGGACATCTTATAAAAGAAATAGTTGAGTTTACTGGCCCATGGAACTTTTTATTTAAATCAGTTAAATTTAAATATGATTTCCCAGGGATTAGATCGGAGTTTTTAATTTGAGATTTATCTGTATGGATTTTGATTTTTTTAAATTTATTTCTATGGCCAATATTAGGTAAAAAATTATCTCTTAAAGTTAACTTAATTGAATCTTTTTCCCATGAGGTAACTTTATAAGCACCTGATGCTACAAAGTGTTTAGGGTCTTTCCATTTACCAGAATTTGCATCATAGTCGTTAGGATGAGCAATACTATATATTCCAAAACTAATTCGTTCTAATAATTTGGGAATTCCTTGGCTAAAACTAAGTTTTAAAATATTTTTCCCTTTTAGGCTAATACCTTCAATCAAACTTTGGGGGGATGATATTTTTTCAAATCCATTTAAGAGTTCAAGAAGTCCTGAATTAGATTTCTCTATTTTCATCAAATAGGCAATTCTACTGAAAGAAAGAACAATATCTCGAATAGTAATTGGATCACCGTTTTCAAAAAAAATATTTTTTCTTATCTTAAATTCCCATGTTTTATAATCATCAGAATTGGTCCAAGATTCAGCTAAAATGCCTTGATACTCACCAAGTTTATACTGAGTAATCAGTGAGCTAAATGTAGATCTGAAAACTACGTGGTGTCCTTGATAATCATATTCCATTGGGTCTGCTGAATAGGGCATTGCAGGGTAGTAGACTAGAGCGAGGTTTTTATTTGAATTATTTATACAGTTTGTGAAAATCAAAAAAATTATAATTGTAAGTATCATTTCTTTAAATATTTTTATTTGAAACATATTTACTTACTTCCTATCCAGAAAAAATCAATTGGAGGTAGCAGTGTATTTAATTGAGTGATATCAACATCATCTTTAATCCATAATCCAAATGAAACATGGGTAATTGGCCATATTACGGCTTGGTCCCAAAGTAGTTGATTAATTTTTTGAATATCTAATGGTTCTTTTTTTAATTGTATTGCAATTTGCCCATCAGTATCAGGAAGCTTAATACCTTCTTTGGATTGAAACATAAATTTTATATCTGCATCAGGTTCTTCAATTAATATTCCTGTACCAAACAAAGTTAAATCAAATTCATATTTGTTTTTGGTACCAAGCATTTTTACAATATTTATAAATGGAATATCATTTATTTCTGAATAAGGAATTTTGAGCGTTTTACTGGTTGCTGAGATTGCTTTTTTTACATGAGAATAATATTTAATAGTTTTTTCTAGTTTTGGATTATATACATAGCGTAATGGATGTATTGTTTTAGACTGCTTATCTAATATATTATTGGTGACATCGAAGGAAAGTTCCTTGATTCCTTTCATTGCTAATGGAAAAAAAGATTTAATTACTGGTTGTCCACTTTGTTCTAGTATTTGATAAAAAGTATTTCTTAATTTTACTCGATTATCTTTTGAATAACATAGACTGTTAGAATCTTTCCAATTCATACATCTTAAAAATGACATACTTGATTTTACCGGCCCATGAAATTTCATATTTAAATGATTATAGTGTTTAAATGATTTTTCAGGAATTATATCTGCATTTTTAATACTGGTAT
>DAOVTR010000154.1 GCA_030633015.1 Bdellovibrionales bacterium | reverse complement strand
CCAGATTTGCAGTAAAGCCCTCAAGAGGAAATAGTATTCCTTCCTCTTCCTTTGCTTCACCCGTTTCATCTGCCTCTTTTTTTGCATCATGGGCCCTCATTTCAGCTTTTATAACATCCCTAATAGTAGGTTGGCTCTGCTGACTCATATGTGAAGAATATTGAAGGTAAGCAACGGCCCCCATTAAAACTGCATTTATACTAAGTAAAACTATTAAAAGTGGATTTGATGAACTACTCGTGCCTTTCGTATTAGGTTCTTTAAATTCATTTTTTTCAGTTTGATCACTCTCTGCCATAACTACCTTCCATGGTAAAATTTTCCGAACAACTATTAATCTGAAACTCCATCTTCAGATCCCATGTCAAAAATTATACATTTAAGCTGAGAAACTATCAAGATAGACACTGTTTTCTAGGAAATTTCTGCCAGTTAATGGATTTTAAGGGAAGAATTTGCCGACTCGAAAAGCAACGATCGTCATTTTATTGACAACAAGGGAATAATTTATGAGATATTAGTCTTTTTTTGATGTCATTTTTTTTCTAAATGACTTAGAAAAAATCTTTGCCATCTTAACCCCATGACCTTTAAATAGCTTTTCATGCTCTAGAGGGTTAACCACACTTGAAACCATTCCCGCATTAGAAGTACTTTTAGAAAACCACTCTTTCATATTCATTAATACTTCACCTTTTCGGTTAACCAAAGTAGCAACAAACGCTGATCCAGTCGAAGCGACTCCCGACATTAGGCCCTCTGTTTTAATACAATCTGAGCAGGTAAAACAATAACCTGGATCATTTATAATTAAAACAGCATCAACCTTTAATGCTTTTATAGACTCTTTAATATATCTCATTTCCTCATCACTTCCTATAAGAGCTTCCCCTGTTGACCATACAGTCTGAAGTCCAAACTGATTTAATCCATAAGGCCCAATACTCGCAGGCCCAATACCAGCAGTTATTCCCATTAATCTAGATTTAGTGTTTTTTATTTTTGTATTAATCGCCGGTTTATATAACTTTTTAAAGAATCTATTTTTTAACATCTGCTTTCTAGTTAAAATAGAGAAGCCTAACCCCTCTTTATTTAAAGATCTTATAAAAGAATCATGGGATAAAATAGCCGCCTTAGCGCCATTTCCTTCAGCCATCTTTTTTGCAACTACTGTAGACAAAGCTTTTAAATTATCTATTTTTTTGCTTCTAGGGTTAACTTTATATCTGATCGAAGATGGGACAGTGTATACTACAACCGCTACTTTTTTTATTTTCTTAAGTGCAACTCTTTCAAACTTCAATGTTGAAGCACAACTTGAGATAAATATTACAAGCAAAAAAATTAGCAATTTTCTAAAAAACACTTATAACCTCCACTAATATAATTAATTGTAAATTATCAATAATACTACTGACTGTAACCTAAACTTTTCTTTTGCCAAAGATATAATTCTTCTTCAATTGCCACCCTTAAGGCCTCTTTCCACTCTTGTTCTATAAAATTTAACTTTTGCAAACCTTCCATTTGATAGCTTTCGGAGAGAACTCTAAGAAGTATTGGAGACAATACCTGAAAAAAGACATCTAATCTGGGAATATCTACTGACTCTTCGTCAAATACCTTAAGTTTATCCTGAACAAGATGAACTGTAGTTTGAAGATCAAAAATACTTTCAATCACCTTATATACATCATCTTGATCCAAAATATCTCTCAAACTGCTTATAAACGAGTTTACTATTTGTTTCTGAGATACATTAGACCAAGAAACATTACATAACTGCTTTAAAGAACAATCAGGAGACTGTTCTAAAGCAGCATGATTCTTGCGAATTTTTGTATTAAAATTTGTATAAGTTGTTCTATCCATCATCAGTATTAAAAACGATAATTTTCAAAATATCAACTTAATCTATCTTAATGTTTCCTCTTTTTTTTAGCTCAGAGATTATACTTTCAAAATGACTCAACGGATAAGCACCTTTTACTGGAACACCGTTCAATAGAAACCCTGGAGTTCCTTGAAAACCAAATTTAGCAGCTTCTTTTTCATCTTCAGCAATCCGATCGAGCACTTTTTTACTTTTTATATCTTTTTTAAGCTTAGTCATATTAGCCCCAAGCTTTTTAGCAACTTGTTTAAGATACCCTTCACCTTTTTTAAGCTTCGCTTGATTTTTATAGATTTCATCATGAAACTTATATGCATAATCCTCTTTTTGAAGCCTCAATCCTTCATAATACCTTGCAGCTATTTGCCCATTTTTATGAAAGCTTAAAGTTAAATGCTTATAAATAAATTGAATTTTTCCATCATATTTTTTGAGTAGAGATAAAACTGTTCCAAAAGACCTTGCACAAAAAGGGCACTCAAAATCAGAATACTCTACAAGTACCAAAGGAGCTCCCTTAGTACCTCTAATGGAATCATCATTTCTAATCACAGGCTTTAAAGGATTTTTATAATAACCTTCTGTCTTTTGTTTTTCCTCCTGCTCTCTAAGTTTTCCCATTTCAGATTGAGCATCTTTAGCTGCTTGCTGAAGTGCAATCATAAATTTTCCGGGATTTGCCTTAATAGCATCCGTTAAAACATCAGGATTTTCTTTTAAAATTTTTCCAACATCTTCTTTTAATTGTTTTTGTGAACCACAACTATAACTAAAAGCTAAGACTATAAACATGATGGTGATAAATTTAATTTTTTTCATTTTCTATCCTTTTGGAGAAATAATATAATTTAACTATGTTAATTATTTATAAAGTATTGATCAATCTTTATTTGTTAAATTTGGCGTATTCTTTTCGAGATAATCTAAATATTTATTAAATTTTCTCATGTCATCTCGAATAAATTTATGAGAAATTAAATGCACTCTGGAATAAGTTGACCCCTTTAGAAATCCTCTCATTGTTGAAAACAGTGCAAATGCAGGATGAGAAATATAATTATATAAATGCAAACTGAGAAGGAACGATAATACAACATGAATAAAAACAATTACCCATAAAATACTATTTAGTATTTCTGTTTGCTTGGTTAAAAAATATCTAACACTTTTATTTGCATCCAGCATTTTGACAGAAAGAGCTACAATACTTTCATGAATATCAATAAACAACAGTGACATTCCAATAATTGCAACAACGGAAGTAATAATAATAAAAAATGAGTAATGAATAAAAAAAGCTTTTTCAAATACTGGACGATGGATTCTTGTAAATTTTTCTGGGATTTTAATTTTTAAATTTTGCTCACTTCCTCTAATTGTATCAATCATATTAAAGAAAAACTCTGATATTGTTGTCAGTAGCTTTAGATCAACAATAAAGTTAGGATTAAAATTAATGGTTTCATCTTTTAACAGTCTTTTATCACAAAACTCACCAATCATTCTAAAGGGACGCCTTAAAGTTTCTGCAATATAAACACCTACAAAATAGTTCACAATTAAAAAAACAATTACAAATGGAACAAATTTATGAACCGAGGTTAAAATGTAATCATAATAAGCCTCTTCCAGAGCTTTAATCTGACTATAACCGTTTGCCTCAAAAAATATTAAATTTATTTTTAAAAAGATGGCCATAAACAAAGTTAGTATCGCTAAGGTGATTACCGAAATAAACAAAACTTTTAGCGCAACAACTAACCTAAAACGCAAAATATCATCATTGTAATTTTTTTTTAAAACAGTAAATAAGCTTTTAAACTTGAATGATTTCATAAATCTTAACCTTTAATACTAAGTATAAAGCAGCACATAAAAAACTTATAGTGAGAAAAATTTATTAAAAAAACAGATAAAACTGGTTAATTTCTTTCAAACTGTCAAAATTTTTGACATGATACGATTTAAATAGTTCCCGTAAACCACTTTAATTAAAGGATTTTATTAAAAAAGCGAATCTATCAAGTTTGGCATAAAATCTGCAACATTAAGGTCATAGACTTTAATAAATTTTGGAGCGGGAATCATGAAAACAATTATTAACTTAACAATTATGATGTTCTTAGTTTTTACCATAGCATCTTGTGGTACAGACAATACGACATCATCTACTTCAACTAGCAGAACATACAGTTCATCACCTGCTGTAAATGATGAGATCTCTGCTTTAAAATCTCAGTACTCATGTACTGGAAGATTTGATATTAATTTTTACACTTCTAATGTTACTTCTGACACTACTGTCAATGGACCATTTTCTCCTGGATTAGCATCAGATACCGCATATGAAACGTATGTTGGATTAAGTGTATTTAATGATCTTATGATTGTTACAAGAACAAGTGCTGGATTTAATGTCACACTTTCCATGTGTCCTTATGAATCTATTTTAAATACCAGTAGAACATATAGTCAGTTCTATGCAGATAACGGAATTATTCTCTATCAACATACAACTAGTACAATAGGAAGCATTGACGCAAGTATTAGAACTATTTTAATTGCTGACTCAGCTGTTATTGGTGGACTTACATATGATCCAGCTCAAGTCATTACTACATTTTTTAGAATTGAATAATATTTAAAACAATGAATAGAGGTTAATATGAAAACAATTATGATGCTTTTAATTTTTACCATAGCATCTTGTGGTTCAAACGATACGACTTTATCATCATCATCTGCTTTATCAGCAGCTGTAAACAGTGAGATCAGTGCTTTAAAAGCTCAGTACTCATGTACTGGAAGATTTGATATTAACTTTTACACTTCTAATGTTATCTCTGATACCACTGTCAATGGGCCATTTTCCCCTGGATTAGTATCAGGTACTGCATATGAAACATATGTTGGATTAAGTGTATTTCATGATCTTATGATTGTTACAAGAACAAGTGCTGGATTTAATATTACACTTTCCATGTGTCCCTATGAACCCATTTTAACTACCAGTAGAACATACGGCCAGCTATATGCAGATAATGAAATTCTTCTCTCTCAACATACAACTAGTCCCCTAGGAAGT
>DAOVTR010000025.1 GCA_030633015.1 Bdellovibrionales bacterium | reverse complement strand
ATCTCCTTCTTTTTTCTTTAAAAATTTTCTAAAATTAAACCATAAATCAAAAAGACCTATGATTATTAGCATTCTCCATGCCATAAAAACTGTAAATACCATAAGTATTGATCTTAAAAAACCAAATATTTTCCAATGAGTTAAGAAATCAACGTAAATTCCAAAACCTTGAAAAAAATAAAAAATACTAAAACAATATAATATATTCCCACCCGTTATAGTTGCCCAATCACCAAGAAAATAATTTCCAGCTAACGTTAAGGCCAAACTTATAATTAATGGAAAAACTAGAAAATCTGGCACACTGAACTTTAATAAATGTTTTAATGAATATGGATAAACTATAATTTTTCTCCATACCCTTGAATTTGTTAAAACCATATACAGATTTAACCAAACAGATAAAAATACACTTACAAAGAAAATTGCAGGTAACCAAGGAATTATCTCATTAACTACATTATCAGAATTTCTTATCATATCATTCAAAACTTTTGTCTCTTGCGTCCCGTTACTGAGAAGTTCAGCATTTTCAACTTTAAATTGATTAATCTTTTCAACAAGAACACTTCTAAAATATTCGTCAAAAGAAAAATCACCAAGGACAACAAATGCAACTATCAAGAACAATAATCCTAAAAGAACAATACCACTTACTTTAATCAAACCAGAAATAGGTGTTATTTTTCTAAACACTACTTCACTTAAAAGTGATGCATAAATAAAATTTAAAATAAAAAGTCCAAATAAGAAAACAGATATATCAAAATTTAAAAACAAAAGTGATATAACTCCTAAGCAGATTGCTCCTAAAACATAACCTTTCGCTCTACCATAAATTATAAAAGCCATAATTAATGGAAAAGGAGCAATAACAGAAATTGGACCTAAAGAACACAACATGAGCGATGCAACCCCAAGAAGTAGCCATTTCCACCATGTTGGATCTTGAACAACATAGCTTGCTTTGTACCCTTGAGCGCTTTCTTGCTCTAAACTATTACTATTATTTTCTACATCATCATTCATTAAATCTATTCCAGAATTTGATTACTCATATGACTGGCAATTCCAAGCTGTCTTGCCCTTTTAATTTCGGTTGTAGCGAACCGCTGATATTTTTTACTAATACCAGAGATTCTTGCTGGTGAAATCTTTCCAAATTCATTAATAAGCCATGAATATGTTGCAGGATCTTTCCAATTTGGAGAAATATTTTTTGCCTTAAACCAACAACTCTTTTTCCTCGCAAATTTCTTTCTATCCTTTGCAATATCTCTTTCGTCTTTTTCATCGAAGTCTTCAGTAACACTTCCATTGTATTTTTTTGAAAATGGTGTCTTATAACTTTTTATCAATTTATCTTGGTCAAGATCCTCACCTAATTTTACAAACATGGTCTTTAAAATACTCTCATTAATTTTAAAGCGCCTGGCCAATTCTAAATTAAAACTTGGATCTGCCTTGAAAATGTAATAGACAAAATGTCCTTTTTTGACTCCACTACTTGTTGTTTGAGCAAAAAACTTAACTCCCCAATCATCTTGGATTAATACATCTCCATCTTTTTGCTTTACTACCTCAGAAATTGAGTCTGTGATTTTTGCGATACCATCATCGCCTACTTTCTCGTTGGCAACAATTGCCAGTTCATAAATCATACATTCCTCCCGGATTATTTAGTGAATAAGCCCTCAACAAACTTTGAGAGCGAGAATTACTTTATGATAAAAAATGTTAAAATTTGATTTGCATTACCTCCAAATAAACATTTCTACTCTATTAATTTTGAAGGACATTAACACCAAAACAGCAATAATAAAAGGTTTTAAGGATATAAACCGCAGAATGACTCTTTGCAAAAGAACTTCTAATAGTCCTGAGGAAATATCTCATATTGTTCTATATGATAACTATTTTCAGAACGCATAATTAATGATTTAGCGTAAGAATCCTCAAGGTTTTCTATGACATCTAAATCCTCGTCACATAAGCGGGCCGTAACTTCTGGGTGAGCATAAATATATACCTTTGAACCATTTGATTTTTTTAAAACCTTTGTAAGCTCTCTTATAAGTTCATAGCAAACAGTTAATACCGATTTAACCTTTCCTGTTCCTTCACAATATGTACATGACTCACACATTACCCTTATAAGAGTATCTCTTGTCCTCTTTCGTGTCATTTCCACAAGACCTAGAGCTGAAATTGGAAGAACGTTTGTTTTAGATCTATCTTTTTTTAATGCTTCCATGAGGGAATTATAGACTGCCTGTCTATTTTCTTCCTTTTCCATATCAATAAAATCAATAATTATTATTCCACCACAATTTCTAATTCTTAACTGATAAGCAATTTCTTTTACTGCCTCTAAGTTTGTACTTAAAATTGTATCCTCAAGAGTTTTTCTTCCTACATACTTTCCAGTGTTTACATCGATTGATACTAAGGCTTCGGTTTGATCAATATTAATTGAACCACCTGACCTTAAATATACCTTATTACTAATTGCTCTTTCAATTTCCAAATCTATTCCGAAATGTTCAAAAATAGGAGTTTCACCACTAAAAATTTCGCCCTTGCCCTTCATTGTCAAAAGATATTTATTCGTAAACTTTTCAACTTCCTTTAGGCTCTCCTTAGAATCCACAATTATTTTTGATACGTCTTCATCTGTTATATCTCGTAGAACTCTTTGAACAAAATTTAAATCTTTATGCAAGAGAGAAGGAGCCTTAGATTTTTCTTCACGTTTTTGAATTTCTTTCCAAATTTTTACAAGCATATTATAATCAGATTTTAATGTTTTATATGATTGACCATCAGCTACTGTCCGAGCAATCACTCCTTTTCCTTCCGGGCGGATCGATTCTAAAACATCTTTTAATCTATCTCTTTCTTCTTCATTTTCAATTCTTCTTGAAACTCCAGTATGCTCAATAAAAGGCATAAAAACGATATGTCTTCCAGCAAGGGTAATGTGTCTCGTAATTCTCGGGCCTTTTGTAGAAATAGGTTCTTTTGCAACCTGAACCATAATCTGCTGGCCCTCTTTTAAAATAGATTCAATAGTCTTGTCATGACCAAAACTCATATTAACAGTTTCAGACAAAGTGCTCAGCTCATCAGGAATCACTTCGCCTAAGCGGTCTTTTAAATTTTCCTCTTCCTTATCTTTTTTAGTTACTTTTTCTGCCATCTCTCGTTGCTCTTCTAGAGACGGAATATATGCATCATCCAAATATAAAAAAGCTGCTTTTTCGTAACCAATATCAACAAATGCAGATTGCATACCGGGAAGAACTCTCACAACTTTCCCTTTATAAATATTTCCAACAGTTGGAATATTTAGTCCATCTTCACTTCCACGCTCTAATACAAAATCAACAATTTCACCATTTTCGACTAATGCTGCTCTGGATTCATTTAAAGTTTGGTTAATTATTAATTCTTTTGGCATATTATCTTCCTAATATTGATTGCCTCGCCACTATAATATTATGACAACAAACCGTCAAAAAGTTAAAACTTAAAAATAATTTATTTAGCCCAGCGCCATAATACGACAGTTAAAAAGGCAATAAATCAAGCGGTGAAGTTGTTAAGACTCTCTGAGGGGCCATATTGTTTATAATATTTCCCGCCAAAATAAATTTATAATATTTCAAATAATTTTCTGCCATAATTTTACTTGTAAAATTTTTTTCAACATAATGCCTAATTTCATAGGCATCAAAATTCATATTTGATATTGATAAAACCTCTTCAAAATTTTCGTAATTATCAACAATTACCCCAACGTTTTTAGATACTAACTCTTTTAAACTTCCATAACTTGAAGCAATAACTGGTTTTCCCAAGGCCATTGCTTCTATTACTGCTAATCCAAAAGGTTCTTCCCACCTCACAGGAAAAAGTAATGCATCAATATCTTGAATTAAATTAATTTTTGTTTTTAAATCAACCATTCCTAAAGAGTGAACATAGGAAGAAAAACTAAAAGACCTTCCTCCTGCAATATAAAGATGTTTTCTTTTTTGTTTACAGGCATTAATACAATCTTTTAAATTTTTAACTTTCCATCTGGCATTTGCTAAAAACATAAATTTATTCCAACTAGTGGACTTTTCAGATACTAAATTGGATGGATATTCCTCTAAGTCTAAACCATTATAAACATAATGCTCACTTCCATGAAGTTGGGCATGTCTCTTAGATAAAAACAGAGTGTTTTTATGAAAAGACTCTCCAACTTGCCCATTGCCATGTATTGTGACCACAATATTCAGATCACTAACATCAAATGGAGGAGTATTAAAAAAATGAACGATATCAACATTATCTGGAATTAAATGTTTCCAATTATCACCAACGGATGATGACTTTGGTATCAACGTACACCCAATACTAGAAACACTGCTTTGAGGATTACCAATTAAAAATACTTTATGTCCCTGAACAACCAACTCTTTTATAAGCCAATATAAAACTCTCTCAGATCCTCCATATTTTTTAACTGGTATTAGTTCACCATATTCAAATACGATGTTCATTTTAAAAAGAAAAAGAATAATCTAAAAGAGCATAGTTTTTAACTGATAAATTTTTAATAAAAGATTTATTATGCCAGGCAAGTCTATCTGACGTAGAAAATTTACTAAAATTAATATAAGCACCACTTCCTGCATTTTGAAGATACATATTTTTACTTTTTGCACCTTGTTGCCACGCAACAACTCCAACTCCCAGTATAATTCCCAACGCAGCGCCAATAACAATTCGCTGTAAATGTCTTTCGGGTACCTCAACAAAAGGTAGTGTTGATAATCCTAGAATTGCTCCTCCTGCAGCAGCTCCAACAACAATTTGAACATCTCGAATTGAATTATTCAAAATATTATCATCATTGCTTTTACCAAGCGCACTCTGAACAAAAATTATACTAAATACCAATAAATAAATTTTTAGATTTTTAACATAAATCATTTTATACAAAACTCCGTTAATCTTTGTCGTTTGCAACTTTATCCTTTAAAGAATATGATAAATTGCTGTATTTAGCAAAGATCATAATTTAAAAATTATTATAATTGGATCAATAAATGGACAAAAATAAAAAGAAAACAAAGGAAAATTCATTTTCTGCATATGTAATTATTCAAAATAAAAGAGATAAATTAAAATTAAATAAAGAAGAAATTGAGTGGTTTATAAATGGATATACGGATGGAAGTATTCCTGACTATCAAATGTCAGCTTTATTAATGGCGATTTACCTTAATGGTATGGACACACTGGAAACAGCGGCACTTACTGACGCCATGCTTTATTCTGGTACGGTTTTAAATTTTAACGACCCTACAGTTATTGACAAACATTCGACAGGCGGAGTTGGAGATAAAACGTCTTTCATCTTGGCCCCCATTGCTGCTGCTTGCGGAGTAAAAGTTCCAATGATTGCTGGCAGAGGACTGGGACATACAGGGGGAACAGTTGATAAAATTGAATCTATTGAGGGATTTAATACTTCTTTAAATTTAGAAGCTTTTTCAAAACAACTTAAAGAAAATGGAATTGTATTAATTGGTCAAACAAAAGATATAGCTCCTGCTGATAAAAAGATTTATGCCTTACGTGATGTGACAGGAACAATTGAATCAATCCCTCTTATAACTGCTTCAATCATGAGTAAGAAATTAGCTGAAGGTGCCAGTGGAATTGTAATGGATATTAAAACTGGTCCCGGTGCATTTATGAAAACAAAAACCCAGGCAAGAGCATTGGCAAAAAGCATTAGTTCCACTGCACTTCGTTTTAATAAAAATATTATGACCATTCTTACTGATATGTCTCAACCACTAGGACATGCTATTGGTAACAGTCTTGAAATTATTGAAAGTATTGAAACTTTAAAAAATAAAGGTCCCAAAGATCTTACTGATATATCCTTGGAACTCGCGGGAGCAATGATATATTTAGCAGGAATAACTAAAACTCATTCATCAGGAATAAAAAAAGCAAAACAATCAATCATAGACGGTAGCGCCCTTGAAAAATTCAGAGAACTTATTAAAATCCAAGGAGGAAACCCTAATATTATCGAAGATTACTCTCTTCTTCCTATTGCAAAAAACACTCTTAAAGTAAAATCTAAACAATCAGGATATATTACTTCTATTGACGGATTAAAATTGGGACTTCAATGTGTTGAGCTTGGGGGAGGAAGAAAAAAATCTACGGACAAAATTGATTTTGCAGTTGGTTTTATTACTCATAAAAAAATTGGTCAAAAAATAATGAAAGATGAAGATCTAATAACCATTTACTACCACGATATGCAAAAAAATATTGTAGATAAATTAGAAAAAGATATTATTGAAAATATATTTAAAATAGCAAAAACCAAATCAAAAAAGAATTTACCATTAATTATTGAAAAACAAGAAAAACTTAGCAAATAAGGAAATCAAATTTATGTATGAAAAACTAGGTACAGCTGCTGAATATATTCAGAAAATCCACAAAACATCTCCTAAAATAGGAATTGTACTTGGCTCAGGTCTTGGATCATTTGTTGATAGTATTGAAAATTCAAAAATTATTCCATATTCAGATATTCCTTACTTTAGAGACACGACAGTCGAAGGTCATGAAGGAAGAGTAATTCTTGGGAATATTGGAGGAAGTGAAATTGTTGTACTTCAAGGTCGACTCCATGCCTATGAAGGTTTACCAATGGAAGAGATTGTTTTTCCAGTTAGAGTTCTTGCTACTTTGGGTATTGACCAGCTAATTTTAACAAACGCTGCTGGCGGAATAAATACAGACTATAAACCAGGCGACTTAGTTCTCATAGATGATCATATTAATATGATGGGGAAAAATCCGTTAATTGGACCTAATATTATTGAGCTTGGACCAAGATTTCCTGATATGACTCATGCTTATGATTCGTCACTTAAAGAAGTTATGGAAACTGCAGCGAAATCTCAAAACTATAATATTAAAAGAGGAGTTTATGCTGGTCTGCTAGGCCCCACTTATGAAACACCTGCTGAAATAAAAATGCTTCGTGCAATTGGTGCGGATATGGTTGGAATGAGCACTGTACCTGAATCAATTGCTGCCAATCATCTTGGACTTAAAGTACTTGGAATTTCATGCATTACAAATATGGCCGCAGGAATAGAAAATGCACCATTGTCCCACGACGAAGTTAAAGAACAGGCATTAAAAGTAATGAGTACTTTCGTTAATCTCCTTAATGGAACAATTGTTGAAATGGGAAAGATTGAATCATAATGGAAAATAACAATATAGTTAAAAAATTAAGACAACTTGCAATTGATAGTTCCAATAAAGCTTATAGTCCATATTCAAAATTTAAAGTAGGATCGTCTCTTGTAACATCCGATGGCTCTTTTTATAATGGATGCAACATTGAAAACAGTAGTTACGGTGCAACAGTTTGTGCAGAAAGAGTTGCCATTTTTAAAGCGATTTCTGAGCAAGGTAAAATTATGATTTCAAAACTATATGTTTATACTGATGCTGGATGGCCTCCATGTGGAATGTGTCGGCAAGTTATTAGTGAATTTTCATCGCAAGATACTGAAATAATAGTTGGTGATAAAAATGGTAAGGAAAAAACAGTTAAGTTTAATGATCTTTTTCCCGATGGTTTTATTCCTGATCATTTAAAAAATTAAACCTGATTTCGAATGAATATTCGATAGGACATCAAATGAATAAAAATATTTTACCAGCGACTGCGTTACTAAACGGACTTACTTTTTGTGTATTTGACCTTGAAACAACTGGAGGGAATCATACTGATGACTATATTATTGAAATTGGCTTAGTCAGAATTGAAAATTTAAAAATTACGGAACAAAAAGATTTTTTAATAAAACCTGATAAAACAATTCCTGATTTTATTCAAAAATTAACATCCATAAGACCTAATGATCTTAAAAACTCACCCAAAATTGAAGATGTAGTTGAAGAAATAATTGAATTTATGGGAGACTCCATTTTAGTTGCTCATAACACTGCATTCGATGTTCCATTTTTTAACTCAGTATTAAAAAGATTAAACCGTCCTGAATTAACCAATAAAAGTATATGTACCAATATTATGACTAAGTATTTAATACCAAATTTATTAAATTCAAACTTAGGGTATATGAGCAAGATACTTGGAATTGAACATAAAAAAGCACATCGGGCCTTAGACGATGCTTATGCAACAGCAAAACTTCTACTTAACTATTTAAATATTTTTATAGATAAGAATATTACCAAAGTTAATCACCTCTATTACCCAAGAAACAGATATGAATTAGACCGGTTAAACTTTAAAGAAAATAAAAATACAATCAAAGAAATACAATTAAAATTAGAGACCATTAAAACTCCATTTTTATTTACAGTAAAAGGAGCAAATGGAGTAATTCTATTTGCTATTCCATGCACTAACAGTGATGAAGAAAAAAAATTCGTTATTAAAAGCTTAGAGAAATTAAAATGGGAAACCTGCACACTTCGAATCTTTGGTAGTTTACTGGAAAGTATTGTGCATTTTAATCTTTATTTTAATAAATTAGATAATATATACAAAAATGAAATAATAAAGTTCTTATGGAAAACACATTTACCAAAACACAAAAGGACACATGTTGAAAAAAATGATACGTCTGAAATAATAGAAATAAATAATAATGTAGGTGATTTTATTATCTCAAACCATCTCGTGCCTGAGCAATATATAATATATCCAACGGTGTCTCTTCATAAAGATTCAGGACTGATTTTCAGATACCCAGGACATCAAAAAAAACTACTCCAATATATAAATGCAAAATCAACTCGTATGGTAAATAATAAATTAAAAAAAGCCCGTTTTAATGCTCTTTTAAAAAACTTTATTGATAAGATGTTAGTTGAGAAAAAAGAAGAATTAAATTCTGATTTATTTATTTTTGATAAAAGACATGCAATAAAAAAGAGTGAAGTTTTTATAGAAAAGATTAATCAATTTTCATCTGATAATCCAAACCCATATAAATATCCCAAAGAGTATATTTAAGCTAAAAATTAATCCTGCTTCGTAATAATTTGAATCTTTCAAAACAACAAACAGCTCATAAGAAAAAGTACTAAAAGTTGTTAAGCTTCCTAATATTCCAATTTTAACAAGCGGATTTAAAACTTTTACAGATCCAAAATAATATTTAGAAACTAGTATTAATATTAGACTTCCTAAAACATTCACAAATAAAGTCGCAGGCCAACTTTTACCAACGAGTGTAATTGCCATATAGGTCGAAATCCATCTCAATAATGCACCAATTCCTCCCCCTAACATTACCCATATCCCATCCAAAAATGATATCTGCATACTTATATTTCCTCTCTATATATGAAAATACATAGAATAATCCCCAAGTGAATATTTCATTTTCTCCAAGGAAATCATATTCTCAATTAATTTAAAATCCTTTAACTTGGAAAAATTAAATTTATATTCATCAAAACTTATCTCAATTTTATTATTTTGCTCGACTACTTTTCCATTTAAAATACTATTTCTAACATTAGAATCACCAGACTTATCAGAAATTAATTTAAAATGAGAATAATCAGTAATAACATCAGACAATATTAAATAAATCACCATTGCCATTATAGAAATATTTAGCTCCTGATTAAATTTATCCTTAATAATCACCTCCATATCTAATATCACATCGGATTCAATCATCCTAAATCTCAACAAACTTGTTGCCTGCTCAACAGCATCTCGAAGCTGTCCCGTTGTACTAAGTATAGAATTTGCTTTAGAAAAACCCAAAAAAATACCAACAAGTTGTTTACATTTATTCGCACTTTTTTTCATTTCAATAATTATTTCTTTATATTCATTTTTTAAATCATCTTCGAGTTCAAGAACTTCCAGCATTGCTAAAATTCCAGTTACTGGATTATTTAATTCGTGAGCAATTGATGATGAAATTATTCCCAATTCGTTTGCTGTTAATTTCTTTACTCCATCAGTATCAACATATTTAGTTGGCAAAAACTCAAACTTATACACACTGTAATCATTACTAAATTGTTCAACAAGCTGACGAGAAACTGTGAAATGATTCTTATTATACTCATAATTTGTATTATCAGACATTTCAATACAATCGCCTGGGCCTAATTCAAGTTTTAAGAATTCTTGATTGCAAATAATCATTTCACCTAAACTTGAAATAATTGAAATGGGCCAAGATAATTCCTGAAAACGAATATCATCACTCTCTATTTCTAACCGCTGTTTATTTGAAAAAGAGATCTGCTCGTAAAAAAATTGAAGCAAGTCTAAAAATAATTTTGT
>DAOVTR010000243.1 GCA_030633015.1 Bdellovibrionales bacterium | reverse complement strand
CTGTCATATCTATGGCGTTAACTCTAAACAAGCAAAGACAACATTAGAGGAGATTAATATAAATATTGAAAATTTTTATAAAAAAATTGACAGTAACGTAGAAATTATTATTACTGCAGACCACGGTCTAATGGATATACCCAAAAGTAACCACCATATAATCTATCCTAAAGACCCACTTCTAGAGTTACTTATAACTCCTCCAACAGGCGAGCCTAGAGTTCCAATTTTTCACGTAAAAGATAATCAACATGAAAATTTTATTAAATATTTTAACAATAACTTTGGTGATGATTTTATTTTACTATCTAAGTCTCAAGCACAAGACCTTAAACTATTTGGCCCGTCAAAACTGGCACAACCTTTTGAAACAAGAATTGGTGATTTTATTGGCATCAGTAAAGATGATACCACGTTGAGTTACATACAGAAAACAGGAGATACCCCCCATTTTATAGGATTTCACGCAGGCTTAACGGCCGAAGAGATGGAAGTACCTCTTATCGTTCTTAATAAAAACTAATAATTATACCTTAGGAAGCTTAATTACAAAAGTTGTAGGCTCACAATCATCAAGATAGAGCTGCCCATTGTGTGATTTAATAATTCCTTGAGAACTACTAAGACCTAAACCGGCGCCATCACCAGTTGGCTTTGTTGTAAAAAAAGGATCGAAAATCTTTCCTTTAATATCTTCAGAAATTACAGGGCCAGAATTTTGTATTTTAAATATTATATAACTTGTATCTTGATCAATTTCTACCTTCATCCATCTGTCATCAATGCCTTTTAGTGCATAAATACTATTGCTAACAAGTGCTATCATAACCTGTACCAGTTGAGATTCTTGAACCATTATTTGAGCACTATTTTTAACATTATCTTTAAAACTACATTTTATTTCTTCTTGTTCAATCTTTTGAAAAGTAAGATCTTTAACCTTATCAATAATTTGTGATGGATAATACAGGACGTCCTCATCTAATCCATCATTAATAGCAAACTCTTTTAGTAGTTTTACAATATGGGCAATTCTTTTGACAGAACTACTTGCTGAAGTCAGCCGATCAATTAAAACATCCTTATCAAATTCTTCTTTTTGAAGAAGTTTTTTTACAGAGTTGATTTTGCCTGAAATAATTGCAAGAGGATTATTAATTTCGTGAGAAATACCTCCAATCATTTCGCCCAAGCTTGCCATTTTAGATGTGCTACTTAATTTCTCTTGCAAAGCAAGCTCTAAACGGTGGTCTTTAGCAAATAGAATATAACTAGTGGCATGATCTCGATCATCAAAAAGAGTTGTCACTGATAATAAAACTGGAATTAATTCTCCATTATTTTTTTTATAATTAACTCTTAATTCCTTAAGATTTTCCAATCGATTAAAATCAATTGGTTTATCTAAATAAGAGCTAAAATCAAGACCAATTACTCGGCCCTGTTCTATATCCAAAGCATCACATAGTGCTTGATTAATTCTAATAATTTTACTACTTGAAGATATTACTGATATAAAATCACTAGTACATGCAATAATTTTTTCTGTTATATCATAATTATCATCAATTACTTTTTGAGCAATTTGCTGATAATCGTCTATTTTCCCCTCTTGTTCTCCATTCATATGATCAAAAACAGAACTGATCTTACCAATAAAATCATTAATCGCTGCAGGTTTAATAATATAGTTATTTGCACCATGCTTAAGTAAATTTAAAATTTCATCTTTATTTGTAACAGATGTATAAATAAGAAATGGAAGAGTAACACTATTTTTTTCTTTTCTAATCTCTTTTAACAGGTCTAGACCACCCATTTCTGGCATATAAAGATCTGATAATATAAGTTCAATAGGGTCTTCACTACTCAAAGACTTTTTAAACAGATCAAGAGCAATTTTTCCGTTGGAAGCAGTAGAAATATTTTTAAAACCAATTTTAGATAAAATATTTTTTACATCATTTGCAATATGTTCAGCATCATCAGCAACTAATACATGTTTTTTTAAAATTTGTTTATCCATTTCAGACTACCTCATTTAAAAATAATCTTTTTTAAAAGAGATCTGTCTTCTTTCTGGCCCGAATGCCAAAATACCGACTGGTATCTCTAAAAAACTCTCTATTTCAGAAATATAATCTTGCAAGTTTTTACTAACAGATTCTTTTTTAAAATCATCATTAAAAAGAGCAATGTTTTTATATACTGGAGTTGCTTGCGAAAGATCAATTCCTGGATAGGCACAATCTATTACTTCCCCATTATATTTATAACCATAACAAACTTTAAGCTCACTCATACCTGCTAATACGTCAATTTTAGTCAGGGCAATGGAAGTAAGGCCAGAGGCCTTAACTGCATATTTAAGAAGTGGGAGATCAAGCCAACCACATCTTCTCTTTCTTCCTGTAGTTGCACCAAATTCATTTCCCCTTGTTTGAAGTTCGACTCCTATTTCATCGTCTAACTCCGTAGGAAAAGGACCTTCTCCTACTCTCGTTGTATAAGCTTTAGTAATTCCTAAGACTTCATCAATCTTACCTGATGGAACTCCACTTCCAGTATAAATTCCACCAAGTGAAGTATTTGAAGAGGTAACAAAAGGGTACGATCCATAATCAATGTCTAATAAAATCCCTTGCGCTCCCTCATAAAGAATTTTCTTACCTTGTTGAAGTGATTTATCAATAAAACTAAAAGTATCCCTAACAAAAGGTTTAATTTTTTGACCTAATTGAAATAACTTCTCAGTCTCTTGATCAATATCTGGAAGTTCACAATTAAATAGATGCTTAAAAAGAATTTCTTTCTCTTTAATATTATGAAGCAGTTTCTTTTTTAAATTTTCTTTAGAGAAAAGATCTCTCATTTTTATTGCTCGTCTTGCAATTTTATCTTCATAACTAGGTCCAATTCCCTTGCCTGTAGTTCCTATTTTAACCTCTGTAGTCCCTTCTCGTAAGTTATCTAAAATTTTATTATAAGAAGTTATAACAACACAATTTTCTGAGATCATTAAATTACTAGGTCCAACATTAATATTGGCCTTCTTCAATGTTTCTAACTCTTCTAACAGTGCCCAAGGATCAACAACCATTCCGTGTCCAATTACAGACGTTCCATGATCATGAAGTATCCCTGAGGGAATCAGATGAAGTACAACCTTTTTATCTCCTACAATAATCGTATGACCTGCATTGTTGCCCCCTTGGTAACGAACAGTAAGATCACACTTTTTAGAAAGGACATCTGTTATTTTTCCCTTCCCTTCATCTCCCCACTGAGAACCTATCAAAGCTAATGTTTGCAAAATAATCTCCCTTTATAAAATCAAACTAGACTATACAAATAATAATAAAATAAAAAAATAGATTTCTTGATTTATTAGGTAAGTTACTGCTATTTTAAGCAAGCAATAAGCTATATCATAGACACGGAGTGGCATAAATGATCCCCAGATATGAATCTTCAAAAATGTCATCTCTTTGGACAGATAATAACAAATTTAAGCTATTTTTAAAAGTTGAGCTTGCCCTTCTTAAAACTTTAGAAGGCAAGAAAATCCCAAAAGGCATCTCAGAAGAAATTGAAAAGAATGCAAAAATAAACTTAAATAGAATTTATGAATTGGAACAAACCACAAAACATGACGTTATTGCATTTTGTAGTTCCATAACAGAGCAACTTCCTAATGATATTGGAAAATATTTCCACTTTGGAGTCACTTCATCTGACATCATTGACACTGCCCTCAGCTTACAAATCAAACAATCACTTGATCTTATTTTACCAGAACTTAAAAACTTAATGACCTCAATAAAGAAAATTGCTGACCAAACAAAGGATATTATTACAATTGGAAGATCTCATGGCATGTTTGCTGAACCCATGAGTTTTGGTCAAAAATTTTTAAGTTACTATTGCGAATTT
>DAOVTR010000111.1 GCA_030633015.1 Bdellovibrionales bacterium | reverse complement strand
GTATATTTTAAATTTTCAGGTATTTGATTTGCCATTATTTATGTCCCCCTATTACAAACGGTTTTGTGTGATAAAAAGCTTGTATTTGTTTCTCGCGAATTTTTATAAAAAATATTTTATTTTTTGGAAATTGATCTTTTTTTATAAGTGCAGTAGCAATTCCTTTGCTCTGAGTTAATGACATTGTTCCTGATGCAATATGACCAATGATAATATCATCACTGTTTGAAATTTCATATCCTTCGCGAGGAATTCCTTTTTCTATTGAAAGTTTAATTAATCTATATTGAGGTTTATAATTTTCTAAGTATGCTTTACCAATAAAATTAGGCTTATTAAATTTTAAGGTCCATTTGAGACCACTATCAAGCGGTGTTAAGTTATTTTTTAGTTCATTACCATATAGTGGGAAACAGACTTCCAATCTTAGTATGTCACGAGAAACAAGACCACATGGAGTGACTTTTTTTTCTAATAATTTGTCCCATAGTGTTTGTGCCATGTTGTGGTCACAAAAAACTTCAAAACCATCTTCTCCCGTATAGCCAGTTCTTGAAATAATTATTTCAGATTGAGCGCGTTGTATAGTTTTTACGCTGTAATAAGAAAAATCATCATTAGGTAGGAGTTCAAGTTGTTTAAATATTTCTTCAGTCTCAGGGCCCTGTACAGCAATAAGAGAGTACTCAGCAGATCGATCTGTTAAGGAACAGTTGAAATTATTTATATGTGAATTAAGCCAGTCCCAATCTTTTTGAGTATTTGCAGCATTAACACAGATTAAAACTTTATTATTGTCAACTTTATAAGAGATGGCATCATCAACAATAGTGCCATCTTCTCTGCATATAGGTGAATAAACAGCTTTTAGAGGCCCTGCATTTATAAAGTCGTTTGTAATTATATGATCTATAAATTTTTCAGCATCAGGCCCTTCTACAAAAAACTCACCCATATGACTGACATCAAACATTCCACAGTTGTTTCTTACAGCAAAAACTTCTTGTTTGGCAGTAGAATATTGCAAAGGCATATCAAATTCAGCAAAAGGTACCATTTTTGCATTCAATTTTAAATGTCTAGAATGTAGTGAAGTTTTTCGAAGTTCCACCGCTACAACTCCTTTGAAATATATGATTTGTTTTTGGACTATATGCTTTTTATTCTTTTTTGTAAAAGATTTTATCAAGAGTCAATTGTGGACGAGGTGCAGCCTTCAAGTTATACTACGCACGTAACAGGGAATGGTTATGATTATTTTAGGAGTGGATCCAGGATCGAGACAAGCAGGTTTTGGAGTAATTGAGGCCGAAGGTAGAAAAATTAAATTTTTAGCTTCTGGAACAATGAAGTATGATTCTAAATTAGATTTTGTTGATCGTCTTGGAACTATTTATAATTCATGCATTGAATTAGTTGGTATATATAAACCAGATGAAATTTCCATTGAATCCCTTATTTACGTTAAAAGTGTTACTTCTCTTGCCAAATTAGCGCAAGCACGTGGAGCAATGATTGCAGCCTTTATGAAAAAGCATGAGAGGAAAGTCTTTGAATATTCTCCTAATTTAGTTAAATCATCGGTCGTTGGTCATGGGCATGCTTCTAAAGAGAACATCCAAAAAGGACTTTCAATAATATTTCCAGGAAAGAGTTTTAAAAGTGCAGATGAAGCCGATGCTTTGGCCATTGCAATTTGTCATAGTCTTAATCGGGGTAGTGTTAAAAGTGATAAGCAATTAAAAAGAAGACCGAATCGTTTAAAGCATTTGGAAAGAGTAGTGAAATGATTAGTTTTATAAGAGGCGAAATACTGTTTAGTGATGGTAGTGAAGTTATTATTCTGACAAGTTCTGGAATAGGCTATCAAATTTATTATAGTAATATTTTGGCCGAAGGCGAAATTTCTGGTCTTTATATTTCTCATGTTATTAAGGAGGCATCTGAGGATCTGTATGGTTTTAATTCTTTAAAAGATAAAAAACTTTTTGAGTTGTTGACGAGCGTAAAGGGAATCGGCCCTAAATCAGCATACTCACTTATATTAAATTTAGGGGTCCAACAAATATATACCGCGTTGAAATTAGATAATAAAAAGCTTCTTACACAAGCGCCAGGAGTTGGTCCCAAGGCAGCAGCACAAATGATTTTAGATCTTTCTTCTAAAATTGATAAGATAAAGATTTATTCTGAAATTTACAATGTTACCAATAAAGAGCTAGAGGCAGGCTTACAAGATAAAAAAAATGGTACCAATTTAGATTTAATACAAAAAAATTCACAGTCACTTCCGAATCAAAATATGATTGAAGAGGCCATGATGGCATGTAAAGAACTTGGTTTTAAAGAAGAACAAATTATTCCTTTGGCCCATAAGCTTGCTTGTGAAAATGTTATTTCAAAGCCAGAGCAGCTGGTTCATTTATTGTTAAAAGAGATTTAAATGGAAAATGATAATTTAGACGACAGAGTATTATCACCACAAACAGGAGAAGTAGAATATTCTCAAGAAGTTTTACTACGGCCTCGAAGTTTTGATGAATATATTGGGCAGGATAAAATTGTTGAAAATATTAACATTATGGTCAAGTCTGCAACAATTAGAAAGCAGGCAATGGACCATGCTTTATTGTCTGGCCCACCAGGACTTGGAAAGACTTCTCTGGCCATGATTATTTCAAAGGCGTTGGGAACTGAATTACATATTATCTCTGGGCCTGCCATAGAAAAAAAGGGAGATATTGCTGCGATTTTAACAAATCTTTCTCCTAGAGATGTTCTCTTTATTGATGAAATTCATCGCATGCATATTTCTGTTGAAGAAATTTTATATTCAGCAATGGAAGATTATAGACTTGATATTGTTATAGGACAGGGGCCATCGGCCAGAACAATGCAAATTGACCTTCCTCCATTTACTTTGATTGGAGCGACAACGAGATCAGGCCTTTTATCAAATCCACTTCGTGATCGATTTATGGCCCACCTTCATTTTGATTTTTATAATATTGAACAGCTAATGAAAATTGTTTTAAATAATTCAAAAAAAATGGAATTGATTATTTCAGAAGGTGCAAGAGAAAAAATCTCAGGGTGCGCAAGAGGGACTCCTCGAATTGCTAATAGAATTTTGCGAAGAGTGCGTGACTTTGCCCTTGTTAGAGGGGTGACGTCTATTTCAGAGTTAGAGGTTAATGAATCTCTAAAATTAATGGATATTGATGAGCTAGGTCTTGATAGAATGGATAGAAAAATATTATCTGTAATTAAAGATTTTTATGGCGGAGGGCCAGTTGGAATAGAGGCACTATGTGCAACCCTTTCAGAAGAGCGATCAACAATTGAAGATGTTTATGAACCATATCTTTTGAAAGAGGGATTTCTTTTAAGAACATCAAGAGGCAGGGTAATTTCGCAGATGGCCCAAGATCATATTTTAAAAAATTAATCAAAAATTGTTTTAAACTCAGGGATATAATCAAGAATTTTTTGGTTTCTGTGTTCGTCAAAAACTTTTGTCATGTGAATAAAAACGGGCAAATGTTCAGATAAATCTTCGGAATTAATGAAAGTTATCATTGATTTTATTTGGTTTCTAAGATCATGATAATAGCTTATTGGTTCTCGAGGTTGACTATAAATCATTTCTAGTAAATATTTTGAGAGTTTTTCTGTTGCTATTTTTTTTATATTTTCAGGCAAAACACGTACATCTAAAGCCTTGTTCGATTGCACAAGATCTAAAACAGGATAAGGATAAAATTTATTTAAAGTTAAAACAAATTCAAAAAGATCAACAATATTTATGACATTATAAGCTTGATAAACTGCATGAATAATACCAGCTTCAATATTAAGTTTTTCCCAATCTTTTTCAAGTGTTTTTAAATTTTTAACAATGTTTTTCCATTTAGATGGATATCTAATATAATCGTTAATTTTATCACAACCATCAAGTGAAACAGTAATAATATTTTTTCCAATTTTAGGAAGTGTTTTATAAAATTCTTTTGGAATAACAGTTAAATTAGTGTTGAAGGTTAAAGTGATATCATTAGAATGTTTAAGGTTGGATAATGTTTCTACAAAGGCTATTCCATACTTGTTTATAAATGGTTCTCCTCCTGCAAGGTGGACAGACTTGATGTTTTTAATATTTTCAGATAAATATGTCCAAAACTTTTCATTTTCGTACCAAAAATTTTGTTGTTGAGCTTTATATGTTAAATCATGGTTTTTTTTCGTATAAAGATTTCTAAAACCTTCGTTTTTAACAAGTTTTTTATACTCGGGAATAATTAGTTTAGTGGCCAAGGGGCTACACATTCTACAGGCAAGGTTACATAAATTCCCAAGTCTCAAATCAAGAGATAAGAGATTTAGTTCGTATGATCCATCAGGTTTTGTCTTTTCTATAATTTCTGGAATAAGATAGGAATAGTTTTTTAAAACAAATTGACGTTGAGATGTAATACCTAAAAGTTCTTTTTCTTTGCACGATTTACACTCGGGAGGAAAGTTTCCCGTTAAAAATTTTTTTCTTACATTTTTCAAATGGTTAGAATTCCAGGCATTTGTTAGTGCATTGTCATCATTTGCAGAAATGGCATTATCATCATTATCTTTAAAATAACTTTTTCCATCGTGTGTAAAACAACAGGTATAAAACAGACCAGCTTCATTTATATATATGTGACTCCAAGGTAGAGGACAAATTTTATTATTCATAATTACATCTATTGTTAACAACATCTGGATTAAGTTTTAAAATTAGAGTATCATTTTACATATTTATTATAAAAAAGCGATAGTTATGGTTAAAATTTGTCCGTATCCTTTTTCTAGAATCGAATTGACAGACCTTAAGAGTTATATTCCTTGTTGTGGATTCTGGTTAACAGATGAGTATTTTAAGTTGGACCCTGGTAAAGATCTTTATAATGGTCAGCAGGCCCAAGAGTTAAGAGCTAGGATACTCAAGGGAGATTATAGTCTTTGTAATAGACATCTTTGTAATGTTCCACTTTTATCGATGGAAGAGTTAAAATCTCAGGTCGATAACGTTTTAAATGAAACTCCTATAACATCACATGTTTTAAAAAAAATTCTCATGGGTGAAAGTGATTTAGAGTGTGGGCCAGCATCAATTGCAATAACTTCAGATAAAAGATGTAACCTTTCATGCCCCACGTGCAGAAACAAAATGATAGTAAATGTTACGAAAGAAGAACAGAAAGTAATTGATCAATGTACAAGATTTTTAAAAAAATATGCAAGCACTTTAATTGCAATAAAGATTTCTGGTTCTGGAGAGGTTTTTTTTAGCCCTTGGCTTAGGAGTTTATTTAAAGAGCTAACAAAAAAGAGTTATCCCAAATTAGAGTTTATTAATATTTTGACAAACGGAGTGTTAGCAACTCCTAAAATGTTAAAGGAGTTAAGTTTTTTTGAAAAGCCTGTTAAAGAACTAAGCGTTTCTATTGATGCTGGTGATGAAGAGACCTATAAAAAAGTGAGAGGAAACTCCTGGAAAATATTAATTGAAAACTTAAAATATATTTCAAAAAACATTGATAAGTCAAATATTATTGTGTTTAGATTTTTGTTCGTTGTAAGGAAAGAAAACTATAGATCAATGAAAAAATTTATAAAGTTAGCAAATGATCTTAATGCAACTGCAATTCATTTCTCTCGCTATTCTTATTGGGAAGCGACAGATTTGGACTATGAAAAAGAAGCAGTCTTTTTACCAGCCCATCCAGGCTATAAAGAGTTTAAACAAATCCACGACGAACTTCAAAAACTTAAAAATGTTCGTTTAGATTTTAAATCTTCTTAAAATCTTTTTTATGTTTATTCAATGTAGATTTAAGTTCAGAAATTCTTTTAGAGTGAATGTTTATATCAAGGTTTAAGTGAGAATAGTTAGGCCAGCACCGATCAACTGACTTGCAGTATATTAACTCTTGTTCACATAATAAAAGGGCATAGTTTTTTATTGCTGGATTTTGAAATCTAATTTGTGTGATTTCTGGAG
>DAOVTR010000147.1 GCA_030633015.1 Bdellovibrionales bacterium | reverse complement strand
ACTGCTGGAAAACCATCTTTAGGCAAATTAATAACTGCTCTTATTCCACCTAGTACAACACCAATTATAATAACGTTTACGAGTACTTTTCTTTTTAAAAAAAATTCAATTAAATATTTCACTGTGATAACTCTTTTGCTTTATTATAAGCTGATTGTATGGCCTTTTTAAAAATTTCGCCCATCTTAAATTCATCAAAAACATCAAGGGCCTCTTTCGTTACTCCTCCTTTTGAAGTAACGGCCTCTCGCAACTCTTTTGGTGTTTTATCTGAGTCAGACATTAAAAGACTTGCTCCTTTAAAGGTTTGTTTAATCATCTCATTAGAAGTTTTACTATCAATACCCATACTCTCCATTTCTTTAATCATCAAGTTCGCAAACTCAAAAACATAGGCAGGACCCGATCCTGAAAACCCTGTTATAATATCTATTTTTTCCTCTTGATCAAAAACAAAAAGTTTGGAACTACCTTTAAGCAAAGTTAAAATATCTTCCTTATCACTAATTTGAATTCCACTAGAAAAATACAAGGCCATAACTCCTTCACCAATTAATGCAGGAGTATTAGGCATGGCCCGAACAATACGATTAACTTTAAGAGTATTTTGGATTGTTTTAACGGATGTTCCAGCCAGAACTGAAACTATAATAACTTAATAATTTAAAAAACTTACAATAGAATCTGCCAACTCTTTAAACTGTTGAGGCTTACAGGCAATTAAAATTAGATCCATTTGACTTAACATGGAGAGATCTAAAATAATCTCTCCGGCTATGAGCTGGGATAGTTTACTCGATTTTTCATGATTAACATCAAAGGTAAAAAAGTTAACATTTTGCTTGCTCTGACCCATTTTACAGGCCAAAGCTTGTCCCATATTACCACAACCCAAAATTGCTAAATTCACCCAATATTTCCTAATGCAAATCTAAATTAAGAGGAGCGCCATGTCTCATAGTATTTACTGCAAATGATCTTACCCAAGAATATGCTTCAAGATACTTTTTAAAATCTTTAGATTCAGGACAGTCATACGGAGTCAAAATACTCTTCGTTCTCTTTTCTGCGCAACTTCCATCATAAACTAGATTTAAAATGGACTGAACTCTATTCATATCTCCATCAACAATAATAGAACTTAAAAACGGTTCTTTTAATTTCTTAAATAAGAGTTCTTCTGTTGGAAAAAAGACGTCTACATTTTTCTTATCAAAGCCTGCAATAAAAAGATAATTTTTAATTTTATTCCACCACTCAAACGAAACTTGA
The DNA here is from genome assembly GCA_030633015.1 of Bdellovibrionales bacterium. The sequence continues at coordinate 3,933 of DAOVTR010000147.1, read as the reverse complement.
TTTCTTGCAATAACAGTGGCCCCCGGCCCCATGGTTACAGCAGCTAAAAACTGCATCAAAGTTACAAATTTTGGTAAGTCATTAAATGCAGTAAGCACCACATACTCTTGAACTAAGTTAAAAACATTATAGCTCAACTGACCTGGTATCTCTCGGTTAAGATGCTCACCTGTTTGAAACCCATTAAAATTATGTTTTATCCAACTTCTAAATTCTATTAAAATTTCTTTGCTATCATCAAAAGTTCCAACAAATAGTGCCTCAAAATTATTAATTATGGAATCAAGAGCGACAACCATCATCTCCCCTCTTTTTTGCACATCTAAATCCGATGGCCGACAGAGATAAAATTGATAATCAGATCCTCTTTCATCCTTTTGATCTTTAGCAATAACTGTAGTTTTTTCAGGATTAACATGAAAAACTGGAAGATAGGATGTCCCTCCGGCCTTCGGGCCAGTTCCAGAAAGTTTAAATCCTCCAAAAGGTTCGATGCCTACCCTTGCACCAGTTGTAGATCTATTAACATAAACATTTCCTGACTCTAATTTTGAAACCACGTAATCAATATCATCTTGTGATTGACTAAAAATTCCTCCAGTAAGGCCGTACTCAGTTCCATTAAATATCTCTATGGCCTGATCTAAACCATCAAAACCAACAATATGTACCACTGGACCAAAAAGTTCCCTAGTAGAAAAACTGTCTGATTTAAGAGCGCGATGTGAAGGGAGCTCAATTATTGCAGGCCCTACACAGTATCCTGGACAATCTTCCTGAGTCCTATCTGTAATAACTTTGCCGCCAAATTTTTCTGCTTCTACTACTGCCTCTTTAACTTCACTTTGAAGTCTTGTTTTTTCTCTCATAGTAATAACTGGATTAACTGTTGTTGAAAGATCATAGGCCTTGCCAACCTTTAGATCTAAACAGGCCTCTTTAAGCCTTTCAATAAGTCTATCTTTTACTCTATTATCAACTAGCACTCTTGATGCCGCTGAACATTTTTGACCAGAGTGGCCAAATGATGAGTATAAAATTCCTGCAACCGTTTCATCTAATTCTGCATTAGCAGCAACAATAATTGCATTTTTTCCACCCATCTCAGTAATTACTTTAGTTGGATACTTCACTCCATAAAGTTTATTCTCAACAATTCTTTTACCTATTTTATGGGCTATACTCATTCCAACTTCTTTGGATCCAGTATAAATTGTTCCTGCAACAAGTTTGTTTTGTACTAATGCATCCCCAACTGTTGCACCTGATCCAATCATATGGATTAAAATATCAGTTGGTACTCCTGCCTCATGTAAAATTTCAACCATCTTATTAGCAATTAAAGGTGTTTGTGAGGCTGATTTCAATATTACAGCATTTCCTGCAACTAACGAACTTACAGTCATTCCACAAGGTATTGCGATTGGAAAATTCCAAGGAGAAACAACTGCAATAACTCCCCTTGAGATAATATTTGGATTTTCCTTATTAACTTTTACTTCCTGTCTTGCATAAAAATTTAGAAAGTCAGCAGCTTCATCAACATCTGCCAAAGCTTCAGGAATTGTTTTTCCTGCTTCATATGAAATTAAACATGAAAGCTCCACTCTTTGAGCTGCCATAATCATGGCGGCCCTCAAAAGTATTGAAGATCTATATAAAGGAGTTGCTTTTGCCCACTCACCTTTATTATAAGCTTTATATGCTACATCTACTGCCCGGTTAGCATCTTCAACTGTTCCATTTTTTATTTTTCCAATTACAATTGAAGGGTCAGAAGAGCTTACCATCTCTTTCCAATCTCCAGAATGTTCAAATGGATTATTATAATCTATTCCAAGTTCGCTTTCTCCAAACTCTTTCAACCCTTTTGACATCCAAAATCTCTCATTTTCAATATAAGACCTGACTGGAGCTAAGTTGAAAAAATTTCCAGTTAAAGAGCTTGATGTTAAGTCTCTACTTAACTCTCCTTTTTCCTTTTTTTCAAGATGGACTTTCTGTGGAGAGATCATTGCGCTTTTATTTTTATGAGATCTCATTATTGTTAACACACCAACTTGGGATGAGTTTTCCATAATTCTTCTTACAAGATATGCCATTCCAACTAAGAGGCTTCCAACTGGAACATAATTTCTAACAGGCCAACCCATTTTTGCCATACCTGTTGAGAGGGCCTCATAAGTCATATCCAGGCACTGATGCTCAATAACTGGATGATTAGGAAATAATTTATCTCTCGAAACTTCCGCAAAAGAGTGATCTGCAAAATTATGTGAAGCAACTACAAGTTGCAACGTAGGATAATTTTCTAAAATTTTAACAATTAATTGTCTAAAATGAAGATCCGTCTCCTCTTTATTTAAAAATTCAGGTGCATCGAAACTATGAGCATCAGCCTCAACTGTTTCTGCGTCCCAATATGCCCCTTTTACAATTCTAATGGGCATGCAAACATTTCGTTTCTTTCCTAATTCTATAATGTCATCAAGATGATCGTTTGCATCTCTTAAGTATGCTTGAAGCACAATACCTGTTTGAGCATAATCTTTTAACTCAGGGGTCTCTAACAAAACTCTTGCATAAATATCAAAAACTAAATCTCTACTATGATAATGCTCAGAATCTATATTTAAAAAGATATCCTCTTTTTGAGCTTCGATTAAAATCTTTTTAAGCCTTGGTGCAACTAAATTATACATAAACCCAGGAGCATGAGCATCAAGATTAGATCACAGATCGTATACTTTGATTTAAACATGGGCCCGATTAATACCTGCTGCATTTTTGTCGCCTTTTTTAACATGCAGGGAAAATCCATCGATCAGCTGTAAAACTTTATTGCAATAATTATCTGCTTCCATTTCAGATACTACCAGTTCACCCAACTGATCTAAAGTCACGTCTCTTTGTGTTTCAAACAATTTATTAAGAGATTTGTCGGCAAGTTCAATTGTTTCTCCTGCAATAAACCTTTTTGCCATCAACCGAACTGAAAATCTAACAAAAGTTGCAAGAGGTTTTGCTGGCATTACAATTGCCCAGTAATAAACAATCTGACACATAATTTTAATATAACTAGGAATTGGTGCTTCTTGACCTGTTTTATTCAGTGACTTTGATAGGGCCGAATCACTAAATAGACGTCTTAAAGACTCAACCAAAATTCGCTTAATTTCAGTTCCACTTTTGTCAAAATCCAATGATGGCAAAATAGCAAGAAACTTCAAAAGATGAATTCTTATAAGCGCAAAATTCGCAGTAAGTGAAAGTCCCCAATCAGTAATCTTTTCAAATAAAGTAGAATGGTAAGTGTTAACCTTTTCCACTAAGTTTCCAATTATTACCCCTAAATCCTTTTCTAAGTTTTCATATTTATCATCATAGACAAGATCGGGTAACTTTCCCCTATGAGTTGTAATATCAATCACCGACGGAAATTTTTCTGGCATTAATGATGCAACACTTTCAACATGTGATTTAAAATCGACATACCCTTTTAATGGAGATTCATCTTTAGAAATCTCATATTCCTGCATTACAAACAGTTCATAATTTAATCTCTGAGAGCAAAATTTAATTTCTCTTTTTTTACCAAAAATACCAACTAAGTATGCCAATGACTTTACATGAAGCTGTATTCGATAATCGACAAATTTTTCGCTAACATACTCTGAAATATTATCTAGCATTTTTTGATGAACAGTTCCGTCAGATTCAATCAAATGCCTCTGGAAAATATCATAAAAATATAACTTCCACTTCTCTCCATTAATTGTTACCTCATGGAAAACAACTTTAGGAATTACTGGTTTTGAAAAAATTGGACTCTCGTTTGAAGGAGTTAGGTTCATTAAATTCTCCTATTGATGATTTTTGAAATTATTTGTACCATTTTGTTATCTTAAATAGCATAATTAGTAAACATAATTT
>DAOVTR010000215.1 GCA_030633015.1 Bdellovibrionales bacterium | reverse complement strand
ATGCTTTTACTTATAAAGGCAAACTTTATGGGTACCCATATGACCTTGAAGCAGTTGCTCTTATATATAATAAAAATTTTCTCCCCACTCCTCCAAAGTCCCTTGAAGATCTTTTAAATAAGGCAAAGAAAATTAATAAAAAAGGACAGTATGGCTTTTTATATGATTTAAAAAATTTCTTTTTCTCTTTCCCAATACTGTCTGCTGGCGGTGGATATATTTTTAAAAATATTAATGGTCAACTTAATACAAAAGACTTAGGCCTTAATAATTCTGGAGCAATTGCTGGTGGTGAATTTATAAAGAGACTCGTAGATGAAAAAATAATTCCGACTTCAACAGATAGAAGCATTGCTTTTGAAAAAATGAAACAAGGAAAATTAGCCGCGACTATTGATGGCCCTTGGTCTCTAAAGGATTTAAGAAGAAGTAAAATCCCATATGCAATAATGCCAATTCCATCCTTAAACGGAAAAATGCCAAGACCTTTCGTTGGAACCCATGGGTTTATTATAAGACGCTCTTCAAAAAATAAAGAAGTTGCAAAAGAGTTAATTGAAAACTATTTAGTCTCTAAAAAAGGAATTTTAACTCTGTATAAACTAGATCCGAGAGGTCCCAGCAGGCTTGATACCATTAATGAAATTTCTGCAAAAGACCCTGATCTTAAAAACTTTTTAGAATCAGCTTCTAGAGGTGTTCCTATGCCTAATATACCTGAAATGGGTGCAGTATGGGGAGCAATGGGATCTGCTTTAAATTTTATAACCACCGGTCAGCAAACACCTAAACAGGCCCTCAATAAAGCAGTTATTCAAATCAAACAATCTCTAAATAAATAACCCTATTGTGCAGCGAGTATAATCAAGTTTCACTTTGAAAATCCAATTACTTTTCTTGTAAACGGACAATAAATAAGTTATTAATTTATAAGAACTTTTGTCAGAAATGGCCAAGGACATAATGAATTATTATAAGGCCCTAATCTTAATAGTGCTCATGTTTAGCACAAATATAAAATTATATGCATCACAGTCGTGGCAGTCAGATTTTTATACTGATGACAGTTCTTACTATTTAAAACTTTTTGATGACGGATTAGAACTGCGTTATAGAGTTCATAGGGATGTGTGTAACCAGATTGTTTCATCAAAAATTATTTTTAAACATGAAAAATATAAATCTGTAAATTTTAGAAAATCAACACCATCTAATTTAAAAAAGTGGCAAAAACTTTATGGAATTGATGAAAGTGATTTTTGTTGGTTTGAAGTAAAAGTTAAAAATATTGATTTAAACGATTATCAATATAATCAATATATTATTGAAATCAACTCCACAGTAAAAAATACCCCAGTTTATTTTACCCAGATCAGTAATTCAATCATGCCAATTGAAAGATTGAAAGAAAATATTTCAGACAGTGATTGGATTACTTTAGGTCCCTTAGGTTCTACAGTAGTTGAAGGTGGAGGGGTATATTTTAAAATCTGGGAACCATATGCAGAGAAAGTTCATCTCTACGATTATTTAAGAGGCAAAACCTATCAGCTAAATTCAAACCAACTTCAAAATGATCCAAGAAGAGTTCACACTATATATATACCTTCAATGAAATTAAATGATCAATATCAGTATAAATTTATAAAAAATGGAATCTATGAAACCATTCAAGTTGCAAACTTTGAGACGTTTAGTGCAGTAAAAGTTGATCCAAGTGCAAATGTAATCATCTACGATGCTAAAGGTGGTAAATATAATGGGTACATAAACCCACGCTCTATCATTTCTCAAAAAACAAATTTTCGCTGGAGAAACGACCAAAAAATTCAAAACTTATCTTATTTAGAAAAATTAAACTTAATCATATATCAAATATGGCCTCTAACTTTTAACCCACAAAAAATTGCTGGCAGATATCGATCTGGTAACTACCAAGATATTATAAATAGCATTGATTACTTAGATGATCTTGGTGTAAATGCGATTGAACTTTTACCAATAAATGAAAACAGACTTCACGGATCATGGGGGTACATGCTCGACTCTCTCAACTTACTACAACCAAGCTATGGTAGCAGAACCGATCTAAAACAAATGGTAGACAAGCTTCATGAAAAAAAGATGGTGGTGTTTTTAGATATTGTCTTAAATCATATAAATAATAATTTAATTCGTGATCCTTTAAGCGCAACAACTCAAGTGTCTAAGTATTATAAAGGAACTACTGACTGGGGACCTAAGCCTAGATTTGAATTTATAATGGTTCAAAAATGGATCACAGACTCACTCTTATATTTAGCTAGAAATTTTCATATTGATGGTTTTAGATTTGATATGACAACATTTATCTATCGTAATAATCCTAAGGCATACACTTTCTTGCAAGAGCTTAATCAAATATTGAAAATTAATAATCCCAGTTTTTACTCATCAGCAGAAGAGCTACCTGATAACATTATGGCAACATTGTCTCCTGAACAAAATGGTCTAGGATTTGACTCTCAATGGAATGATAAGTTTAAAAACTTCTTTGAACATAATTTTGATTATTATAGAGAAAATGAAAGGAAAATAAATCTTGTCCCCTTAAGAAGTTCTCTACTTGGCTTTAGTAATCATTGGAATTACGGTAAAGAATATAATTTTGGTAATCCATTAAAAACTGTTAACTATTTAGGCAGCCACGACTTTATAGGAAATAAAAATCCTCTCATTAGAATTATCTCTGATTATGAATCTTATGAATGGGATGGAGATAATTATTTCTTAAGAGTACGGCCCCTAGAAGACCCCATGAATACTATTAGCAATTTTCGAATGGTACACAATGATTTCACTCATGCTCTGGCCAGATCAGCATACGGCGTCTTATTTACCAAACCAGGAGCTCTTCTATTTTATCAAGGAGAAGAAATTGCAAGTGATATAAATATTGAAAACGAATGGTCATATATCAATGCAACTAACGACAACTCTTATCCCAGTAAAAACATTGATCTTAATCGATTTATCTCTTCACACAGAATGCCTTGGGAATTTTTATCTCCAGAAACGTATCCTGAAATGAGTTTTTTAACTAAAGAGGAAAAGATTTTATTTCTAGGTCACTATACTTTCTTTAAAGATATGATTCGCTTCAGACGTAATAATCCATCAATTAATTTCAACAATGCTAAAAATGTTTATATTGACTATGAAAATAGCATTGTAACATATGAACTTTCATCAACTGAAGATGATTACTTTGTAGTTGTTAATTTTGGTTATGACCATAATGCAATATGGGTTAGATTTCCTGGTTCATCTGAATTTTGGTGGAGTGAAATTGTTACTAGCTCCTATACTAGATATGGCGGTAAAAATGATAGCTTTGCAAATATTATCAGTTACCAGGCCGGAAGTGAAAATCATATTCGCATGAAAGGACCTTCTATTTCAGTATTTAACAAACATCACTCCGGAAAAATTAACTATCCACTGTTTCTTCGTGGTTCTTTTAATAATTGGGAAGCAACATCTAAAAGTGAACTTAAAAATCAATCTTCCAGAGGATCATTATATGCAGTAGATATAATATGCAAGCAGTCTGGAAATTTTCAATTTAAATTAGCAACAAAAGAGTGGGATATTGAATTAGGTGCTTCACCTACAGCGAGATCTAAAGCTGACAATGTTGGAGCTCTTACATATGAAACAAATAAACCAAACGCACAAATTTATCTTTTGAAAGGAAAGTATAAGTTTTTGTTTAACTTACAAGACTTTAAATACAGTTTTATTTTTATAAAATAGAGGCATATGAGATTTTCAAGAAATTCCGGAATTTTAGTACATATTACATCCCTACCCTCCCCTTATGGTATCGGAGACATGGGACCTGACGCATATAAGTTTATTGATATTCTAAATGAAAATGATCAATCCATATGGCAAATTCTCCCATTTGGAGTAGCTGATAAAAATGGCTGTCCCTATTCAGGACTATCAGCTTTTGGTGGTTATTCACTGCTTATAAGCCCTGATAAACTAATTGATTATGGACTACTTGGTACAGATGATTTTAAAGGAATGCCAAAGTTTTCTAATGATCAAGTTGATTTTTCTAAAGTTGGCAGCGAAAAAAACAAGCTTTTTCAAAAAGCATTTCAAACATTTTTAAATAACAGTGAAATGAACCTAGAATTCAAATCGTTTGTTGAACATGAATCTGAGTGGGTTTACGAT
>DAOVTR010000040.1 GCA_030633015.1 Bdellovibrionales bacterium | reverse complement strand
TTCAAGAAGAAAGTAAATAATTCTAATGCAAGTTAAATTTTATATTCTGTGAGTTTTAGCAGTAATCTCCGGTCTTCGCTGAAGTCGTGAATATTAGGATGTTTTTAGTGATTCTTTTATTTTTTTTTCGTAATAGATTAAAAAAAAACGGCCTTCTCAATACGTAAAATAAGATCTATTATCTCTGCATAACTTTTTCTAGGTATAAAATTATGCAACGAAAATATCTTTCAACTTTTGGCCTTTATCAACTAATGAATACTCCTTTGAGCAATGAATGACCATAGAGAAAAAGGTAGAAAAAATAACTCATGAGAAAAGTGGACTCGCAACTGTCGATTATGAATGGATTCAGGAAGGAAAGGAACTGAAGTTTAGTTGGGTTACAGATCTTAAACTTAATAAAAAAAATGTTTTTAGTATCGTGCAAGCGGGGAGAAAAAGGTGGGCTATTGAATTAATACTTTAAAAAATCAAGGCTATAATTTTGAACATCTTATGAGCATGGAAAAGAAAATCTTGCGACAAATTTCGCATTCCTAATGATGCTGGCATTTCTAGTGGATCAAGTTCAAGAGCTTAGTTGTCGTGTATTTCAAAAGGCCCTTGAATATAAAAAAATAAAGAAAAGTTTATGGCAAAAATTCTTTCATTTTTTTCATTAGTTGCTTTAAATATCAATTGGAATCAATAGCTAAGTTGGGTCGTATCATCACCAGAATTTTCTCTAGATAGCTGCTAAAATGATATTATTTTTTTGGAACCCGAATACTAAGCTCTTCCCTGAAAATCAGGCAATATTGACTTTGCTTGATTTAGAAATAATTGAATTACGCAATGCGGCCGAAAATTGCTGGCCATACCTCTCTCTCAATAGATTGGTTTTATTTTATAAGGGATTGGATCTTCAATACCAGCTTTTTGAAAGCCTCGCAGACGAAGAGCACATGAATCACATACTCCACAAGCTTCTTCATTTTCAGAGTAACATGACCAACAGGATTTTATTGGGGCATTAAGTTCAATTGCTTTATTTACAATCTCTTCTTTTTTCATATTAATAACAGGGGTAATTACAGTTATATCTTGTTCTTTAGTCCCTTCAAAAATAAGTTTATTTATTGCCTCATAATAGCTAGGTCTACAATCTGGATATCCAGATGAGTCTTCAAAAACTGCTCCAATATAAATCTTTTTTGCTCCAATAACTTCGGCCCAAGTTACGGCCATGGCAATTATATGTGTATTTCTAAAAGGAACATAACTGTCAGGAATTTCGTTAGAATCACCATGATATTTTTTTACTTCTATCTGGTCATCAGTTAAGGAGCTTCCTCCGATTTGTTTAAAATAACTAACATCAATTACTTTTCTAAAAATTTCTGGAACTTTATAAAAATCTGCAATTTTATTGAAGCACTCAAGTTCTTTAGCCTCTGTTTTTTGTCCATAATTAAGATGCAAAAAAGCTAGGCGCTCATGAGTTTCATTGGCCATTGCGGCAGTAACAAGAGAGTCCATTCCGCCACTGACTAAGACAACAGCAAGTTCATTTGTTTTTGTATTCATTAAATTCTTTCACACTCTTTTTTAATGAAATTAATAAAATCATCTGCTTTTAACTGCGCTTTTTTCTTGCTTTCGTCAAGAGATGATGAATTATCTCTAATAAGGAGATAAAATTTTATTTTAGGTTCAGTTCCTGAAGGTCTCATTAAAAGTTTCATACCAGATTGAAATTGAAACTCTAAAACATTGCTAGAAGGTAAATTGGTTACTTCTGGTTTTAAATAATCGGAAACATTTTTAATTTGTTCGTCGCAAATATTATCAGACTTATAACTTCTAAAAGAATCCATAATTCGTTTGATTTTAGATGACCCTTCTGCCCCATAGTAATTTATATTTAAGAGTGTTTCATAAGCAAAGCCAAACTCATTAAATATTTCATCAAGGCCATCAATTAGGGTCATATTTTTAAGTTTATAAAATAGTGACATTTCAGCAAGTAGGGTGATTGGAGCAACTCCATCTTTATCTCGCACGTAGTCGTGGTTAAGATAGCCAAATGATTCCTCAGTTCCAAAAATAAAATTTTGAGAGGAATCAGTCGTTTCAATATCTCTCATTTTTCCACAGATCCATTTAAAACCCGTGAGTGTATTATAAATTTTAACTCCATATTTCTTGGCAATGTCTGCTTGAAGATCAGTAGTAACAATTGTTTTTACGCAATATGGATTTTGAGGCATTTGGTTGTTATCTGTTAGATTTTTACAAACATAATTTAATAGAAGTGTTCCAATTTGATTGCCCGAAAGATAGTAGATTTTATCAATATGTTTTACAGCTACACCGATTCGATCAGCGTCCGGATCCGAGCCAAATGCCACGTCAGAGTTTGTCTCTTCTAATAGTTTTACTGCCAACGCAAGAGCTTCAGGATTTTCAGGATTTGGTGAGGTTACAGTTGGAAAATCCTCATCAGGTTCTGCTTGTTCTTTTACAACTTGATAATTAGTTAGTCCAAGTGCATTGAGTGCATTGGTACAAGGTTTTAGACCAGTTCCATGGATTGGAGTGTAGATAAATTTAAGTTTTTTCCCTTCTTGTTTGCAGAGTTTAGGATTAATTGCTTTTTCATAAATCAGTTTCAGGTAGATATTTTCTACTTCTTCTCCTACCCAGTGAATAAAACCATCTTCTTGAGCTTGATCAAAGTCCATGGATAAAATTTTAGAAAAATCCTTTATTTTATTATAGTTATTTATAATATTTTTATCGTGAGGGGCCGTAATTTGGCATCCATCATCCCAATAAACTTTATAGCCATTATATTCAGGAGGATTGTGGCTTGCAGTAATCATTACACCAGCATTTGTTTGATGGTGTCTTACTGAAAAAGATAATAGGCATACTGGATTAAGTCGTTTGTAGATGTAGGAGTGAATGTTATTAGCAGCAAATACACTGGCAGTTATTTTAGCATATTCAAAAGAAAATCTTCTAGAATCATAACTAATTGCGGCGCTTGCATCACCTGTTTTGGTTTTATTAATATAGTCAGATAGGGCCTGAGTTGCTCTCATTATGTTATATTGGTTCATCCTGTTGTTTCCTGCACCAATAATTCCTCTCATGCCACCAGTTCCAAATTCAAGATTTTTATAAAAGCGGTCTGTAAGTTCTTTGTCATTATTTTGATCCAATAATTCTTGGATCTCTTTTCGAGACTTAGCGTCAAAATAGGAGTTTGCTGCCCAGGCCTCAGCATTTTTTAAAGCAATTTCATTCATATGTTACCTCGAAAAATTTTGATAAATAATTTCAATAGCTCAATAGGCACAACATATTGACAGAATATTTGCAGTTCGGCAATTTAGAATCTATTATTGTTCTTTGTTAATTAATAATTAATTAGGAGATAGATATGGCAAATAAAGATGCAAAAAATTCAAAAAATGTGGAAGGTAAGTGGTTTTGTACTGATTCTGAAGATGAAAATGGAGAAGGGTGCATTGCGTGTAATGTATGCTACTCATCTGCACCTGAATTTTTTGGAGAAGATGATGATGGAAATGCATTTGTTCATACTCAACCAACAAGTGATGATGACATAGCGGCCTGTCAAGAACAGCTAGATGCTTGTCCTGTTAGTGCAATAGGCAGTGACGGATAAACTTTTTTTCTTGATCTTAAATTAACTAATCTTTTAAGTTTTAAAACGATGTTCTTTGCTGTATAAAAATTGAACTTTATACAATATAAATTTCAATTAATACTAACTTTCAGTGAGGATCATTATGATTAAAAGAACTGTTAATTTTTTACAAGAGTTTTCACCACCTCTTGCATTTGGGGCTATTCTTGCTCTAATTTGGGCAACTCTAGATCCCCATTCTTATGCGCCATTTTTAGAGTATCCCTTTTTAGGTGAAAATTTTAAAATTTTGGGGCATACCTTAACTTTTCATTTTTTAATAAATGATATTTTTATGGTTCTATTTTTTGGAATCGCAGCGGTTGAAATTACCCAAGCGGTGCTGCCAGGTGGAGCTTTAAACCCAATTTCTAAAGCAGTTAATCCGCTGATGGGAACTCTTGGTGGTGTTGTAGGGCCTGTGGCCGTATTTTTTCTTTTATGTAATGTTATAAATCTTGACTCACTGATTGTTGGAGAGATTACACTCGCAAGTATTTTAAACGGTTGGGGGATTCCAACTGCAACTGATATAGCCCTCGCGTGGTTGATCGCTAGGCTAGTATTTGGAGCGAAGCATCCTGCTGTTTCTTATTTATTACTTTTGGCCGTTGCAGATGATGCAATCGGACTTGGAATTATTGCAGTATTTTATCCAGATCCGCAGTACCCTGTGGAGATTTACTGGCTAGGGCTAACAATACTAGGTATGGCCCTCTCATTTGCTTTTAGAAAAATGAATATAAAAAATATGTGGGCATATTTTTTAGTTGGAGGAGTCCTCTCTTGGCTAGGTCTTATTATGGCCCACCTTCATCCAGCACTTGCTTTAGTATTTATAATTCCTTTTCTTCCAGCAGATAATGGTGGGGCTCATGGTGAACTGTTTGAAGATGAACAAGAACATGGAGGTCATTCAACTTTAATAGCGTTTGAGCATACATTTAAACTTTTTGTAGATGTAGGACTTCTAGGTTTTGGGCTGGCCAATGCCGGAGTTTTATTTGCTGGTGTTAATCAGATAACTTGGATTATTTTGGCATCACTAATAGTAGGAAAGACATTAGGTGTAACACTTTTAGGTTATGGTGCTCAGTTAATTGGGTTTAAGTTACCAGATGGAATGGACATTAAAACCTTGGTGATAGCTGGAGTAGTTGCAGGTCTTGGTTTAACAGTGGCACTGTTTGTTTCTGGTGAAGCTTATATTGATGTTGGATTGCAAGGAGCAGCAAAAATGGGTGCTCTTTTATCAGTTTTTGCCGCAGTTATTGCACTATTGTTAGGTAAAATATTAAAAATTAAAAAAATTAATTAATATTATTTTAAAATTTAGGTCAAATATAACCTGTTTTTATATTTGGCCTATTTTTTTGTCTTTTTAGTGGTGTTGAAATGGTACGGACGGCTGGGATTGAACCAGCGGCCCCTTCGATGTCAACGAAGTGCTCTCCCACTGAGCTACGCCCGTATTTGAATCTATTTAATTATGATTACTCTAAATTGTCTAGATTAAATTTTAGTCTTTGAATTTAATAATAGATTGAACGGATAATATATTCTATAAATATAGGCTATGCATAAAGATCAGCTTCATTTAACCATATTTAATGTATTTATTATTCAGATTAAAAGATTTTGGTTTTATTATTTTTTGGCCTTTAGTTCATTAATCGCAACTCATTATATCCTTAGTTTTTTGCCATTTTTGGCCAAAGATTTAACTAAATTAATTAAGGAAGGGGCCACCAATTTACCTACTAGTGAATTTTTACTTTTAGCTTTAGGAATTATTATTGTTAGAACAAGTTCTAGGTTGCTGTTTTTTTATCCTGCAAGGATTATGCAAAAAGAGATGAGAGTTGAAGTTTTGAGAAGGGTTGAAGATACGTTACCACTCCGCTATAGCAGCTATTCGCCAGGGCAGCTCTTCCAAATTATGTTTAATGATATTGATAACGTTCGTGCACTATTTGGGTTTGTCCTATTACAAGTTAGCAATATTATAATTGCCATGATTATATTAATTCCTAAATTAATGAGTTTTAATACAACTCTTGTTTGGGCATTAATTCCTTTGTTTGCTGTTTTTTTTATATTTAGTGCAATTGTCTGGTCTACTCATTATGATTATCGAATGAGTCAGCAGATTCAAGGTGACGTACAAAATTTAATTATGGAAAGTTATGTTGGTAAATCGACCATTAAAAACTTTAGTGCTGAACAATCTTTCATGTCCCTTTTTAGTAAGAAGTCTTGGGAAGAGTTAACACATTTTCATCGTGCAGGAATTAAAATTGCAATTTCTAAACCACTCATTCCTTTAGGAGTGGGGCTTTCCTTTATTTTTGGTGCCCTAATTATAAAAGATCAGGCCCTTGGCGCTGAAGGTCTAATACTATTTTCAGGCTTTGTTTTTCTGTTTTTGGAACCCATGATGTTTCTTTCATGGATTAGTATAGTGTTTACACGTTTTTTAGCATCATGGAGAAGGATTAAGATTTTGATATCTAATCTAGATCAGTCAGTTCCTCAAGAGGATCTTTTAAAGGAGCTAAATCATAATATTACTGATGCTAATAATTTAAATGTTTGTGTTAATTTTTGGGAAAAAAATAAAAATTTTAAATTTAGAAAAAATAGTTGGAGTAGTATTATAGGCTCAACAGGATGTGGAAAATCTGAGCTTCTTAAAAAGATTGCAATGGTTTTAAATATGTTTAACCGGAAATTATCCTATGTTGGGCAAGCACCTTATCTTTATAATGATACCGTTTTAGGTAATATTTTTCTTGGAGAAGATAAGGAAAAACAAGACCATGCTATTGCGTATGAACTGCTCAAATTATTTGGTTTGGATTATTTAGCGCAAAATAAAGATGAGTTGTTATATTTGGATGTTGGAGAGCATGGGAAAAGGTTATCAGGTGGGCAGGCAAAAAGACTTTGCCTGGTTCGAAGTATTTTATCAAACAGTGATTATCTCTTATGGGATGACCCATTCTCTTCTATTGATGTTATTTTAGAAAAGCAGATTGTTAATAATTTAAAGTCATCCAAACTATTAATCGGTAAAACAGTTATTTTTACAACTCATAGGCTCTCTTCAGCTAAGTTTTCTGATGATGTGATTTTAATTGATAAAGAAAAAGGGATCGTTGAACAAGGTGAGATGGCATTTTTATTAAAAGAAAAAAGTAAGGTATATGATTATTTCAAAAAACAGCTTATCTAAAATTTTAAATTTTAGATATTCATATTTATTAGTTGGAGGAGTCCTCTTTTTTTTATTGGTTGCTTCAGGATTAGGGGCATTGCTTCCTCACTTGATTTCTAATCTTGCTAAAAATTATCCTTTTGATCAGCAGTATATCCAAGCAGCTATTTATCTGTTGGTTTTTTTTATCGTAATGTTTTTAAATCGAATCTGCTATGAATTGTTTGTTAATCAATTTATTAAATATATTGTTCAACATATAAGAGTTATATGTTTTGATCGATGGCTTTTAAAATACGACACAATAAGTGAAGATAAAAGTAGCCGGGAGCTTTACCCTCAAGGAGAAGTTATAGCTAGGATTATGAGTGATACTGAGTCTTTAAGAGAGCTTATTACTTCTGGAAGTTTTAATATATTTATAGATCTTTTTTTTATAATTTCTTGTCTTATTAGTTTTATTGCAATTAATCTAGTCGCAGGGCTTAGTATTGTATTTACAATTATTATTTCAATTATTTTTCTTTTATATGGCAGTAAATATATGCGTGTTATTTTTCATAGTGTGCGCAAGACAAGAGGTATTGTTTCTAGAATGATTGCCAATGTTGTAGGAGGGCTAAGTGAAACATATTTCACAAGACATGAAAATTATGCAAGTAAAAAAGGAGCGATCCTGTTTAATGATTTTCTTGTCAAGCAGCTGAAGGCCAATTTTTGGGATGCTAGTTATTATTCTCTTGCTGAATCGCTATATCCAATTATGCTTTTAGTGCTAGTAATTGTTTTTCCGTACACTGGCATTAGAGAAGTTGCAATTATTTTAGCTATAGTTGATCTTATCCAAAGGGCCATTGATCCTATAAAGGGTGTTGCTAGTAAAATAACCAATTTACAAAGAGCTTATACTGGATTTATTAGGATTCATGAGTTTTTAGTATATCTCTCTACAGGTTTTTCAAGTGCTATAATTTCATCACCCAAAAAAAAGTTCAGCTTGAAAAAATTTATATTTAACTGCAATGATTTTAGTTATTCAGATCATAATAGAGAGAGATTTAAGATAAAAAATATAAAAATTGAAGGCGAGAAAGGAAAATTAATTGGAATTGTAGGAATCTCAGGAAGTGGAAAAAGTACTCTTTTAAATATTTTAGCAGCTAACATTATTCCAAAACAAATAACCGCTTATGTTTCGAGTGAAGAGGGGGACGAGATCAGTTATGCTGGTAGTAATAATGAAGAACTTTTAAAATATAGAGAGGCCATTGGAATTATTTCGCAAGATTCTCATATTTTTTCTGAGACTTTAGCTTTTAACATTGCCATGACCGCAGATATCCCAAATGATTTTTATATATTTTGGGACTGGATTATTGAAAAAATTATTTATCTTAAAACTTTTGGTTACGGCCCTTCTGATTTGGTTGTTCCAACAGAGTTATCTTTAGGACAAAAACAACTTTTGTCAGCTATTCGTGCCTGTTATTTGAAAAAATCAATTATTTTGTTTGATGAAATATCCTCTGCAATGGACTCAGATTTAGAGCTGGCCCTTCGTGATGTTATTGGGATTGTACAACAAAATGCCCTGACTATTATAGTTACCCATCGTATTGAGACAATTATAGAGTCAGATGAAATTATAGTACTTGAAAGGGGAGAGATTGCAGGGCGAGGAGTTCACAAAGAATTGATCAAAACTTTACCAATATATGACACATTTATTTCTGAAATAACCGAAAGTTAGATTGAATTGAAGAAGTTGATAGTATAAAATAATTTGAATTTTAAAATTAGGAGATAAAATGAAAAAAATTTCAATGATAACGACTGTTTTTGTATTACTTGTTACAGGTGCTGTAATGTTTTCTTGTTCAGAGGATGCAAACTCTAGCCCCAATTTTATTTTTAAACCGGCTCCCAAAACTGGAATAGTAGCTCAAATAGGCACTATCTCTATTACTGAAGAGGAGTTAAATAAAGGGATTGAAAGCGATATTTATGAAGCACAAATGAAGCTTTTTGAACTTAAAATGGGTAAGCTTCAGGCCATGATTTTAGAAAAATTTATGTCTTTGGACCCTAATAAAAAAGGGCTGACTAATGATCAATATTTAGAAAAATATATCAGTAAAGGAAAGGAGCCTTCTAAAGAGGCCATTGAAAAATTTATTAAAGAAAGAAAGATTCCCAAACAACATTTGAATGCTCAATTAAAGCAGAGAATAAAGCAATTTTTATCAGAACAGATAAAAAAAGATGCGGTTGACAGTTGGCTTGCCTCTAAAACGAAAAAAAATCCTGTAGAAGTTTATATTCACCAGCCTAAAAGACCTGTGTTTAACGCTCAAGTAGGAGATGCACCATGGGCCGGAGGGGCGAATGCAAAAGTAACTATAGTAGAGTTTTCAGATTACCAGTGTCCTTTCTGTTCAAAAGCAGCATTGATCATGAAGAAATTAAAAAAGAAATACGGTAAGAAAAGTAAAGTTGCTTTTAAAAATTAT
>DAOVTR010000245.1 GCA_030633015.1 Bdellovibrionales bacterium | reverse complement strand
TGGTTTTAGAATTTATGATGGAAGTACGGTATTTTCTTCTGGAGAAAATTTAATCTGAAACTCTGCTCCATCCAAATTTTTATCTGAAAAATTTAAAACAAACTGATCTCCTACTAATTTCCAAAATATTTGCAAACCTAGAGGCTTATTATTACATTTGCCTAAAACTTCATATTCATTTGATTGTATAAAAGTACACCCTTTATAATTTTTTTTATTTCTCACTTCAGTGTAAAAATAAAAAAAGATACCCAAATTAACAAAACTCTTCTTTAAATTTTTAGAATAATAATTTCCACCTTGCTCTTTTATTTGAGACAAAAGCCTTCGATAAAACTGACCTGAGATTTTAATTTTACTATTAGATATTTTGCTATAGTCAATTTTTAGTGTCTCTTGTCCATTAAATGGTAAATCCAAACCTACCAGCCAAAACATTTCATCTAAATTCAATAAACTCTCAAAAGTAAAACTGTTACTTTTGGCCATATTATATTTAGCATGCACCCTACCTTCACCTGAAAAACACATCTTTTTTATTGAATATTCAAACGCTTTTGATGGCACTACTTTAAGTTTTGTCCTAAGGATTGAACATGATGAAAATAAAACAAAAATGAATATAATTATTTGGAAGCTGGAAGCCTTTTGCGCAATAAGTTTTGCATACTTTTTAATATATCTTGTCTTTCTGAATCTTGTTTGCAATTTTTTAAGGCCTCCTTAAAATATTTATCTGCCAATGTTATTTTGTTCAATTCAGAATAAATAATTCCTAAATGCTTATTAATTACTACATCAGTTTTAATTAATTCCCAAGCCTTTTTGAGCTCTTTTAATGACTTTTTTAACTTTCCGACTTTATAGTAGTACCACCCTAAAGAATCGCGAATATAGCCATCATCTGGCTTTAGCTGAGAAGCTCGTGAAATATACTCATAAGACTTATCTAAATCTTTATTTGTTTCTAATAGAGAGTAACCTAAGAAGTTTAGGGCATCTGCGTTGTCTGGATTGTCCTTTAAAATCTTCTCAACTGTATTCCATGCCATCTTTTTTTGACTATTTTTTTCATATAATGTTGCCAAATAATAGTCATGGCCTTCTCCATAATCTTTATCATCTTTAATGTTGACAATAATTTCAATTGCGTTGCTAATTTTTCCAATTGACTCATACATTCCTGCTAAAGCAACCTTCAAGTCTAGTTTTAATTCAGGGTATTGTTTTGATTTATCTGCTACAAATTTTTCAAAACGCAAAATATTAGTATCCTTTCCACTATTAAAATCTTCGTATGCTAAATATAAAAGCATATTACTTATCTGATAATTACCATCACTAAAAAGAGTACTTTTTTCAGGGATTTTTCCAAAATAATTTATGGCCTGCTCAAAATCGCCCGTTTGCTGATAAATTGATCCAATATAATATAGAACTTTATCTGAGTCAGGAACCTCACTCAAAATCTCTTTAAAAATACCTTTGGCATCATCATATCGTTGAGCATCAGTATATAATATTCCTAACTTAACTTTTAAATTTAAATCAGCAGGATCAATGGCCGATAATTTTTCTGCAAATGGAATAATCTCTTTAAACCTTCCTTGAGCAAATAAAATTTGCACCAATCTAGAAAGTACTAAATAGTTCTCTCCATCAGTTTTTAAGTACTGCTTATAGAGTTTAATTGATTTGCTATATTGCTCTTGATCTTCATAGATAATACCAAGGGCAGCAATCGATTGAGAATACTCAGGATCTTCTTTTAAAGATCTTTTAAAATTACTAATCGCCGTTTTTTTATGCCCACGATCTAAGGCTATTTTTCCTTTATAAAACGAAAATACTGCCTTATTATTTTTTGATGATTTTTTACATCCTTCAAGAACTCTATATGATTTTTGATACCTCTTTCCTCTTGCAAACGATTTTGCAAGAAATATACAAGCCTCCTGACTTTTGGGATTATTTTTCAATACCATTTTATAAATTATTCTTGCTTCTTTTTCTTTTTCATAAGTTGTATAAACTCCTCCCAAAATCAGACCTAGGGATTCATCATTAGGAGCAAATTTAAATGCTTTTTCTAATACCAATTTTGCTTTATCCAACTCTCCAATTCTAATTAGCTCTATGGAGTATCTTTTGGCCAAATAACCGCTTTTAGGTCTTAAAAACAAAAGATGATTAAATAAAAACGATGCAGTATACGAGTCTCCATTTAATGAGTGATCAGAAGCTTTTAAGTACATCTCATCTGCCAAGAGCGTTAAATGATGCTCTCCCATCTCTGAAGCCTGTTTTATTGAGTTAACTATTTTTTGATTAAATAGATCAATTTTTTCCCTATAATCTATTTCTGACAAAGTATAATCAATGCCAAATGATGTTATATTTATTTTATTTAAACTTAGATTATTTGTTTTTTTTACGCTAGCACAGGAAGATAGTACGAATATAGTTATCAAAAGTAGAACACGAAGCATAAGACCCCTATTTTCAATCTATTAGGCATAAATTATTTAAAATATGAGTATTTTAATTAATTTTCTACCTCACTATTACTCATCGTAAATTTATAAAATTTTCTTAAAATTTTTTTTTGTTTAAAAATGGTTGACAGCATCAAATTAAAATTGATACTTCAGATGCACTGAATGAATTGCAAAGCATTAAGAGGCTTATTTTAATAGCAAATCTCTTATCAATCAGCTTAACTAGCTGAAATTGTAATAGAGCTAACTATTTTAATTAACAACCGTTGCGATGCAGTGAAAATTATACATAAGCTATTACAAATTGTGTCTTTTAGTTATATATACTTAAATATTGTACTAATACACAGCGAAAGTTGAGAGAACAGTAACTCTAAATAAAAAATAGGGGATGAAACAAATGAATGACGTAAGAATTATTAAAAGGTACCAAAACCGTAAGCTTTATGACACTCACCAGAGTTGTTATGTAACACTTGAGGAGATTTCTCAAATCATTAGAGAAGGGAATGAAATTCAAGTTATTGATAACAAAACTAAAAATGACATTACTTACATGACACAAATCCAACTTCTTTTTGATCAAGAAAGAAAGTCTACATGCCTTGGTGATGTAGAACTTCTTAAAAGAGTCATCAGGGGAGAAGCTGGCACTTTTACTGGCTACATCAGAGGGCTTGAAGCAACAGAAGAGACTGCTGTAGAAGCTGAAGCTGTTGACAATTTTCAACCATACATTCAAAGTACTACATTGAATAATACACAGGTTGAAAATACAAACACTTTAAACTAGTCTCTTTGATAGTCTTTATATTTTTTTAGACTATGAAATGAACTGAAAAGTAGAAATGCCAAAATTAAAATATCTAATTTATGTAGTGGTGAGTTTATTAATGCTCACCACTGTATATGGTAAACAAACCATTGATCAGTTAACCTCTTCTGAAGCTTCAAAGAAAATATCAAATAAAATATCTGCTAAAAGAATATATAAAGGTTCAATTAACAGACATTCTATTGGTTTTGGAGTTGGCCAAACTATACTTTTAGGTGGATTTAGAGATCATGCAGATGACTCAATCACGCCTGATCTATTCTACGCCTACAGCGCAAGCCACTCTTTTGATATGCTTGTTAATTTACACTTTTCTGAACATGAATTTAACGATCATGAAGTTAAGTTGCCAGGCCTATCTATAGGTATCAAAGCAAAACTGTATAACTTAGACTCTTTTTCACCATTTGCATGTGGAGGCCTTGGATTTTATATGCCAACAGTCAAAAGACCTGTAGATGGCAGCCTTGTCGAATCTGAAGAGAAGGTTACTTTTGGTTTTAATTTTGGTGCTGGTGCGGACTTACAGCTTAATAAGAATTATACTATAGGGGTGATTGCTCAATACCATGACCCTTTCGATATC
>DAOVTR010000209.1 GCA_030633015.1 Bdellovibrionales bacterium | reverse complement strand
TATTTATCAAACCATCTTCAATAATCTTTTTAATTTCTTGTAATTTTTGATCATCAAAATTTACATACAACTATTCAAGTGCACGATTAATGGAATAAATGCAAAGCGCGTTTCCAGTTCCTGATCTCCATCCCTTTTGCTGTCCACCACCGACAATCAATGGATCAAATTTATACTTATTTTTAAAAAAACTAAAACCAATGCCTTTAAATGCCCCAAACTTATGAGGTGAAAAACTGTAAGTATCTGCAACTGAATTAATATTCCACCAATTAACAATTTTTCCTGGTGCCTGAACTGAATCAACACTAATTAAGCACCCTGTTTTGGCCTTTATCTCTGATAAATTTTCCAAGGGCCAAACAACACCATTTTCATTATTAACCCATGTATAATTTAATAGCCTAATATTTTCTTTTGAAGATCTATTTATTAAATCAATTAAATTCTTCTGATCAAAATCACCATTCTCATCCACATCAAAAAAGATAACCTCATTTCCTGCCTGAGAAATCTGCTCTTTAAGATTTACTACGCAAGAATGATCTACTTTTGAGCAATAAAAAGAAACTTTCTTACCTTTTATATTCCAATAAGAGCATGCCCCCCTTATGAGAGTATTGATTCCCTCTGTGGCCCCGGAATGAAAAAAAAGTTCATAATCTAAATTACTTAAATTAAAAAAATCAAAAAGATATTCTCTTGTTTGTCTAATAAAACGATCTGACTTTTTTCCAGATGAGTGTGACGAAGATGGATTTGCAAATAAAAAATCCCCCTCACCTAACCAGTTTTTAACTGATCTCGCTAAAGGGGATGTAGAATTATAATCTAGATATACTCTATTACTGGTTAATTTCCCCAAGTGGGTTCCTAATAGAAGAAATCAAACCAAAATCATTTTCTTGAACTTTCTCAATTTCAGTCTGAACATTCATAGTTGCATCTGAAGTTTGAATAAACTCTTGTACTGGTTCAATTTCAATATCCTTACCTTTTCTAATCAAATCACCAAGAGAAGTTGTTTGCAGATACTCCTTCATGATAATTGCAAGATTAGAAAAATAATTTCTAGATAAGTGATACTCCACACTATTCGATGTTGCTGCCTCAGATCCAACAATATCCTTTGCAGGATTAATGTTTTCTCCAACACAATCTAAAACATCTTTTACGGTAATTTGATCCATACTTCTTGCAAGTACATAACCGCCTCCTGGGCCTCTTACTGATTTAACAGCCTGTCCATTTCTTAATTTTCGAAATAGTTGCTCAAGATAGTGTAGTGAAATGTTTTGTCTTGTTGAAATCTCCTGTAGTCGAACAGGATTGCCGTTACTGTTAGTAGTAAGGTCCAACATAGCCCTTACTGCATAGCGTCCTTTTGATGTAAGTCTCATTGTCTTCCTCCATAAATCCAAATAAGTAAATTTTGTTCAGTTACCATTAAATATTGAATGTGTGCAGTCAATTTTTTGAGGATCTTCCTTATTTCCTCAAAAGCTTTTGTTAGTTTTTATACTTGACCAACAAAATCTTCTCCTTAATTATGACAAATATATCAATCTCAAGTCAACTCGATTTATCTATTTAATTAAATATTTTTTTTCTATCATGCTCATTTTTCTTAAAGATTCTTATATGTTAACTAACCTCTCATACTGGATCAACAATAACAGTGTGTTACACTCAAGTAGTAAGATAGTCGTTCTTAATTTAAAATGTTGAATTAAAATTATTACAAAGTAACCGATATAAACAGTCGGAATTTTTTGCCTCTACAATTTACAAATTAATCTCTCTAAGCTCAAATTTCCGATTTATATTTTGAGAATCTGGAATTATTTCTAGTTCATAAAAAGTACAATCAACTATAATTTCTTTAAAAATTTCACTAAAAAAATCTGCACCCCATTCAATAAAAAAATATTTAAAATCATCAAGATAAAGTTCTAACTCTAAAAATGTTATCTCTGATTTATCTTGTATCCTATAAAAATCCCCATGAATAACATCTTGATAAGTATTAATTATTGAATAAGTTGGACTATTTACACTATTTCCAACTCTAGTTTCACGAGAGAAAAATTTTACAAAAGTTGTCTTCCCTGCCCCTACAGGACCTGAAAGAATAATAATACTTGGAACATCTAATAGTTTTTTAATTTCCTCTGATACCGCGTTACAATCTTCAAGCTTAACTTCATTCCAAGTTTGAATAATTTTTTTAACTTTCATCTGAATCCAAAAATTTATTTGCCTCTGAGATATTATTAATTATTGATTCAGCAGTTAAACTTCTTTTTTCTAACTTTCTTGCGGAAAGAGAGTGAATTTTCACAGCAGCAACAGTTGCCCAGTTAGTTTCATCCACTGATTGAGATTGCCCCAATAATCCAACAATTATTCCTGCTAACACATCTCCAGATCCTGCTGTAGCAAGACCATTATTAGAAATATTATTTACAAAAATATTACCATCTGGCCGGCCAATAAACGTAAAAGCATCTTTTAAAACAATAGTGACATTTAATCTTTTTGAAAAATCTTTTAAAATTTTAAATTTATTTCTTTCTATCTCACTTTTATCTAACTCAATTAACTTACTAAATTCTCCCATATGAGGGGTTAATATGGTTGTATACTCTCTTTGTTTTAATATCATACTATCTTTATTAAGATCTAAGACATTTAGTCCATCAGCATCAACAACAACTGGAATCTTTGCATTTTTTAAAATTTCAATTACTAACTTATAACTTTTGCGGCTTGCTCCTAGTCCTGGACCAATTAAAATGGAGCTATATTTAGGCAACTGATTTTTTATAAAATCATTAATTTCAATGTCATCTGGAATCTTAGAAGTCATAACTTCATTTTTTACTTTAGAACAAAGCTCTTGGTAAGATTCACTCCAAGTCATTGCTGTAGATAAACCTGCTCCAACTTTTAAAGCAGAAATACTTGATAAGGCGCAGGCCCCAGCAAGCCCCTCTGATCCACCAATAATTAAAACGTGTCCAAAAGAGTTCTTATGTGAAAACCTATCTCTTTTAGGTATCTTTCCATCTAATAATTTTTCCGTTATAAGAAACTTATCTCCTCCACCAAGCAAGGCTTTATCAAAACCCGCATCTAAAAAAACCATTCTTTTATAACTTGACTTACCTTCAGAGATAAAATGTCCCGTTTTAGGAACCGAAACTACGGCAACAATATCTGATTTTATTGCGTCACTGTCTGCGTTACCATTTTCACCTGATACCCCTGAAGGAATATCTAGTGAGACAATTTTCATCTGACAACGGTTGATTATATTGAAATAATTTCTAAGATCACTTTTTAGTGGAAGTTTAAAACCGGTACCAAAAACAGCATCAATTATTAAGTCCTGCTTACCCAAACAAGTCACGACTTCACTTAACTCTTTTAAAGAATTAATTTCTTTATTCGGGATATTAAACTTTTTAATAATATTTTTTTGCTTTAAAAACTCAGGAGATCCATCAACGGAATTCATTAAAAAACACACTTGAACATTGAAATTTCTATTATGCAGATTTCTTGCAGCTGCTAGGCCATCTGCAGAATTATTACCCTTTCCACAGATTAATATAATTTCTGATGTGTTTTTATTATATTTAAATTTGAAAAAATAATGATGAATTATAAAATCAGTTACCCGAATACCAACATTTTCTATTATTACACTCTCATCAGGCCCCACTTCATCAAATGTAGATTTTTCAATCTGTTTTATTTCATGAAGATTTACAATTCTCATTTTAATCCAAGCTATATTTTTCAAATATATTGCTTAAATGTTCAACGACGGGACCAACTCCTTCAAACACTGCTTGAGAAATAATCCAGTGACCAATATTATATTCTTCAAACAGATTTGTTTCTAATAGAAATTCTGTACTTTCAAGGGTTAGTCCATGGCCAGCATGACATTTAATTTTATTTTCATCAAGAAAAATATTAGCATTTTTGAATTTTTCAATCTCTCCAGAATAATCATCCCCATCTAAAAATTGCTTAGCAAATTTTCCGGTATGAATTTCAATTGCATCTGGAGAAATTTCAAGTGCTTTTTTTAAAATCTCCATGTCAGCTTCTAAAAAAAGAGATACTTTGAGATTTTTAATACCCTTTCTTAAATCTTTAACACTGGAAGCAATCTTATCAAAAATATTATTATCAAGAAGATTTAATCCCCCTTCTGTTGTAAGCTCTCTGCGATTTTCAGGAACAAGACAAACCCAATCTGGGGCCGTTGCTAT
>DAOVTR010000014.1 GCA_030633015.1 Bdellovibrionales bacterium | reverse complement strand
CACTCAATCTTTTTGAAAAGGAAGACTCGAGACCTCTTCGTAGTGGTGTCTTGCATGGTCTATTGGAAACATGGCTAAATCCAATAATTATAAAATACTATAAAAAATTTAAAAGAAATCTCGATATTCATATTGATATTCAACCTAATTTAAAAAATGCTATTGAGGAAGGGAAATATGACATTGTTTTTACCACTGAAAACATACAATCAGAGTTAATTTCTTCACTTTTTTTATTCGATGAAAAACTTACTCTCATTAGTAAAAAAAGAATAAATACAAAAGAGATTGATTCACACCGATGGATTATCTATGATAATAACGATAATATTTTCAGAGTTAGCAAAAAAAAACCACAAGAAATAATAAAAGTAAATTCAATAACAACCATAGTAAATCTTGTAAAAAATAGTGTTGGAATCGCTGTAGTTCCAGAACATATTGTTAAAAAAAGTGATAATATAGAATTCCATAAAATTCCTGAATTAAATGTTTCTAAAATTTATATGGTTACTTTAAACTATCGATCAATGCCTCAGCATATAAAAGAATTTTCAGAACTTCTTGACTAGCTATTTACCTAAACGCCTTACAACGCAACTCTTTTTTCCTTTTTTTAAGCTTCCATTTTCACATAAGGTCACTTCCAAATGCTCCTTAAAGAAAAACTCATCTAAGTTATATCTTACTTTTTTGTTTTTTTGCCTACCCCATCTGTTTTTCTGACTATATGGCCAAACAACATCAATATACTTAACAATACTTTTTTTAGATATTCCGAAAAGAACACCTGATTCATTCTGGGATCCCATCGGGCCATAGTTATATTCAACCCATCTTCTTTGAGTCATTGAAGAGGTTTTCAAAATAATCATTGCTCCTAGGCCATGGGTGTTTGATTTATTCCCTCTAAGATGAATTTTGAGTGCACGATTTCCTTCTCTGGGAGTACTATTTTCAAAAAGATATAATTTAGGTTTTATATTTGCATCTCTTAAATTATTTTGACCTGTTAAAATATCTAATCGTCCATCTTTATTAACATCCAATACAATGGTTCCTGTAGGATTAATAACATCAACTCCTAACTGTGCTGCCTTATCAGAAAATGAGTGATCTTTTTCTTGAGAAAATAAGATCATTCTTGAATCTGGAGGAAATCCAGAATTATCAACAATAATATCCAATAATCCGTCGAGGTTATAATCCATCCAAACACCTCTTCTATCTCCTTGATTCCAACTATCATCACCACTAGACATAAAATACTCTTCTCGTATAAACTGAGGAGGAAATGAGCTAACATTACCTGTTAAAATACTCGATAGATCTTTTGTCTGAGGATCGTAGGCATGAGTTAACTCTCCAACTAATACATCCATAAACCCGTCATTATTATAATCTGCACAAAGTGTAAAAAAGGAATTCCCCCCGCCTAAAGGATCTAGTCGACCAATTATATCTGAACCAAACCCTGATTGAGATCCATAATCGTTAAAAATATTACCATAATTTTTATTATAAATGTTTAACCATAATCTATTTCCATATCCACTAGAAGAGGCTGTTAAAATGTCAGGCCAGCCATTTTGATCAATATCACAACTAGAAGTAGCAAACGTAGGCCTTGCTTTTAAGATTGTTTTATTATCAAATGCTTTATCTTTCAATCCAACCAAATGAGCCGAGGCTTCTTTAAAAGTAAAACCATTTCCCTTAAGCAAAAGATCATACTGAGGAACAGGCCGTTTATAAGCATAACTATACCAATTTCCAATATAAATATCTAAGTAACCATCTAAATTATAATCAAAAACTGTAAGAGAAGCCGTTGAATAGCTATTTTTGGGCCATTTTTCATTTACTAAATGGTAACTAATCTTACCATCACGGAATTTACCTCTAAAAAATTTAATTTTTTCAGGATGAAGATCAGTTTTATGATTTAAAACTGTTGAAATAATGTCCAACACGCCATCTTTGTCTAAATCAACAAAATTTAAAAAAGAACTTCTAAAACGTTTTTTAAAAGGGCAATAAGCAATTTTTTTAAACTTTTTTTGTATTGAATCAAATCTCAAAAAAACTGGATACGAATAATTTGATTCTAAAAGAACTAAATCTGTCCAACCATCCCTATCAAAATCAACAGCATAAAACTGACTACCACTATAACCACCAAGACCATATTCATGAGTTTTATCTATAAAATTGGTAGACACTTCTTTTGTAGGACCATAATTAATATTACTATGAGACTGCAGATTAACGTTTTTACTTTTTTCTAATTTTATTTTTTTTTATATTATTACTACCAATCGAACAACCATAGATAAGAAACAATAAAAAAATATTTTTAAAAAAAAGTTTATTAAACATTTTGCTAGTATAACACGTACAAAAATAAAATTAGTATAATATATTTGCACAAATCTCATCCTTACCTGACAATAATAGTTTATTATCGGCATATAAAGAACACTTGATGAAGGAATATCTGTGCATTAAAATAATAATAACTAACAATTTAAATTAGTTTACGAATTTACTACATACTAAATAGGTTAAAATTGGAATTTGATACTGACCCTACAAAAAAAGAAAAAATTACAGATTTTCTAAAAGAAAAAACTACTTCTTTTGCAAATATCTTTAAATCATCTGATAGTGATATTAACAAAACGGTTAATGAAAAAACTTTAACTACAACTAAAAATATAAATAATTTTGATCTCAACCAAGCAATCAATAACTTCTTTGCTCCTGAAATGAGAAATAAAATTCATAAATTTTTTGTAATCATCTCTATTCTAACAATTGGATATTTCTCAGGAAAAATTATTGCATTATCGATCCAAAGTGTTGTTAAAACATCAGGTGAGGTAAACATATCTAATAATAATATCAAATTAAACAGTCACAGCTATATATCATCAGTACAAGCAATAAAAGATTCAAATCTTTTTAATACAAAAAGTGATGCACTGGCTTCTATCCCACAAAAAAATACAAATTCTAAAAATTATGAAATTGATAAATTATGCGGTAGTGCCAGCAAGCAATCATCAACACCATTTACTATTTTAAGTACTATCGTTTTACAAAACTCATTAAAATCACTTGTTACGCTTGAGGTGCGCGGAAAAAAAGAAATACTATACCTAAGAGAAGGAAACACTCATTCTTCGCAAATCAGGATAGATAAGATTGAACGTAACAAAGTAATCTTAAAAAACTTAAAAGATGGATCTTGTGAATATTTAATAAACAAAAAAGTTAAATTAAATAACAAAATATCAAATTACCAAATTTTATCTCCTAAAGCTGGTAAAAAATTAATCGATTCAAAATTTGATACGGGGATACAACAAGAAGGAAACATCTTTAATATAAAAAAATCATTTCGTGATAATATGCTAAAAGATATCTCAAGTATTCTAACTCAAGCAAACGCAATACCAATAAAAAATCCTGATGGAACAACATTTTATAAAATAACTCAAGTAGTTCCGGGAAGCTTATTTAGCACTTTAAATATTCAAAATGAAGATATTATTGAATCAGTAAATGGTAAAAAATTTAAAAACTTAAATGAAGTAATGAAAATGTTTAGTCAGTTAAAAAGTTTAGAACACGTAGAAATTACAAAAAGAAGAAGCGGAGTAACAACTACTCAAGAATATAATTTTGAATAATTATGAACTTGTTTCACAGGGAAAAGAAGCATGATAAAAAAACTTATTACTCTATTGGTCTTTGTATCATTTTCGATCGGAGCAGTTGTTGCACAATCAAAATTTGAACAATATAAATCAAATACTAATTTTAGCAATATTACAGACTCCAATTCAAAGTCTAAAAATTCAAATAATAATCAAGTAGATCATTTTGGTAGAAAAGCAGGAAAGACAATTAGTTCCGCTCAAAAAAAAGAGTACGTAAATCTTAATCCAGAAACGGCATTTGGCCCTGAAGTAATCACCAGTTTTGATTTTCCAGAGACTACCCTTGTTGATCTTACCAAACATATGCAAAAAATCACTGGTATAAATCTGATTTTAGATAATAAAGAATTAAAAGGAAAAATAAGCATTTTGGCCCCTTCTCCAATTACGGTTGGCGATGCTTGGAAAGCTTACCTTTCGGCCTTAAATGTAAATGGATATTCTCTTGTAAAATCAGGAGCTTTTTATAAGATCGTAGGTACAAGAAATATTCGTTATACGCCCACTACCATTTATACTGGAAATTACACTCCCGAAACTGAAAATTATGCCATGAGAATAATTGCTTTAAAACATATAAGCAGTGGTGATCTTAACCGAAGCTTCAGACCTTTTCTTTCACGACATGGTAGAATTAGTGAGATCAAACAGACTAATACCGTTATAGTTCAAGATACTGGAACAAATATTAATAGAATAGCAAGACTTATTAAGTTCATTGACGTTCCTGGACATGAAGAAACATTACAAATTATTCCTGTACAAAACTCTTCCGCTCAAGAAATTTCAAAACTACTTAAACAGATTTTAAAAAAATCCAATACTAGTAGATCTAAAGTTAGAACAAGTTCATCTTCAAAAAACTCATCAGCTTTTGGAGAAATAATAGCTGAACCTCGAACAAATTCAATTATTGCCATGACCAACGCATCTGGTGCTAGGCAGCTAAAAAAACTAATTAATAAATTAGACGTTAAACTAATAGCTTCAAGCAGTGGCCAAATTCATGTTTACTATCTAAAACATAGCGACTCTGAAACCCTCGCAAAAACTCTTTCATCATTAGTAAGTGGAGCCGTTGATAAATCAAAGTCAAGTAGATTTAGAAGTAAAACTACTACCGAAAGTGAATCTCTATTTAATGCTCAAGTAAAAATCACATCAGATAAAGATAATAATGCTTTAGTTATTGTTGCATCCCCTACTGACTACCTTACCATCCAAGGAGTTATTGATAAATTAGATATACCTAAAGATCAAGTCTATGTAGAAGGATTAATCGTTGAAACTCAAATTAGTGAAGATAGTGGTTATGGCGTCAGTATTTTAGGAAAATATGGGACAGGCGCTGCCCAGACTGCTGGTTTTTTAGGAGGCTCAAATGCACTAATTGACCTTTTTCAAAATAAAGTTACAAATATTTCTGGTCTTTTTGTTGGTGGAGGTGTTGGAGCGTCAAGAACCCTAGAGACTGCTGCTGGAAATATTCAAGTTAATAATGTAAATGCTCTGATAAATGCTTTTGCTAATGACAGTAATACCAACGTACTTGCAACTCCTCAAATTTTAGCAACAGATAATATTGAAGCTATTTTTGAAGTAGGAGAACAGGTTCCTGTTTCAAAATCAACTATTTCAAATAACATTACTAGTATTACAACAGAGAAAGAAAAGGTTGCTTTAACCTTAAAAATTAAGCCCCATATTAACAAAGCAACCAGGTTTATCCGTCTTGAAATTGATCAAAAAATTGAGGATTTCTCTGAACGATCTCTTCCTACCGGAGTTCCTGGTCTTGGTACAAATCTTAGACAGACCATTACAACCGTTAGCGTAAGAGACCGAGACACCATTGCGATGGGTGGACTCATGAGAGACAAAGAAACCACCACAATAAGTAAAGTTCCACTCCTTGGAGATATTCCAATTTTAGGATGGCTTTTCAAACAAAAAGCAAAAAAACTTACAAAAGTTAATATGCTTTTTTTCTTAACACCAAAAATACTTAATACTTATGAAGATACAGCTGCAAAAACAGTTAAAGATGTCATAAATAGAAGAAGTGAACATTTAAAAACAATTTTAGGTGATGATGATCCATTTGGCAGTGAAATGAAGGCCTTGTATAACAAAGCAGAAAAACAGGATAATGGTCCTTTATTTGATACTAAAAAATTAAACAAATTCAACAACGATTTTGAAAGCTCTCATACTGTTCCTGGAAACACAGCAATTACTGAACCAACAGATGAAGAAGAGATGGTTGAACAAACAAATGAAAAAATTGAAGACGTTGAAGGAGAAGATACACAAGTCTCATCTCTAGTTGAAGAAGAAGAAATTATAGAAGATGAATTTATTAATGATGAAAAAGAATTAACTGAAGAATAATTAGGAGCTTTAATGGATTCTTCAAATGAAATGACTCAAACCCATGAGGGTAGAGTAAAAATAGGACAACTACTTTTAGAGTTCACCTCTTTGACTGAAGCTCAATTAGATGAAGCTCTCGTTATACAAAAAGAGTCTGGACTACTACTTGGTGAAATTCTCTTAAAGAAAAATTATATTCATCAACATGATATTATTAGAGTAATGTGTCATCAAATTAATATTCCTTATATTAATGAGATTAAGATAGATGAAATTGATCCTAATATCATAAATGAAATTCCCATTAACTATGCAAAGCAACACGAAATATTACCAATTCTCGAAACAGATTACTCTATAACTGTCACGGTTGCTGACCCTTTTAAATTTGATTCAATTAATGATTTACAAGAACTTTTCAAAAAAGATATTAAAGTTATTGTCTCCTCTCCTCTGCGAGTTCAAGATGCCATCAATAGAGTTTACGAAAAAGCAAATAAAAATATTGTTGATTCTTTAGAAGACGAATTTGATGAAAATTTGGATCTTGAAGGACCTATTGATATTCTTGATGCCGGAGCCGATGAAGCTCCCGTTATTAAATTTGTTCACTCAGTTATTTTTAGGGCCGTTAAAGAGCGTGCCTCTGATATTCATATTGAACCATATGAAAAAGAAACTATTTATCGATTTAGAATTAATGGAGTTATGACTGAAATTTTACGTCAACCTCTAAAAACTCATCAAGCAGTAACTTCTAGAATTAAAGTTATGGCCAAAATTGATATTGCTGAAAAACGGCTTCCACAAGATGGAAGAATAAAAATAAAAATTGCAGGAAAGGATGTTGATATAAGACTTTCAACTGTACCAATTCAAAATGGCGAACGTATCGTTATGAGAATTTTAGAAAGAAATAATACAGTGTTAAAACTTGAAAACTTAGGGTTTGATGGTCAAATATTGACTCATCTTGATAAGCTAGCAAAAAGAAAACATGGTGTTTTATATGTAACGGGTCCAACAGGTCATGGAAAAACAACTACCCTATTTGCTCTTTTAGATCGAATAAATGAACCAGGAAAAATGATTATTACAGTGGAAGACCCTGTAGAATACGAGATCCCTGGTGTCTCGCAAATTCAAGTTAATCAAAAAATCGAATTAACTTTTGCTAAAGCTTTAAGATCAATACTGAGACAAAATCCCAATGTTATAATGGTTGGAGAAACAAGAGATTATGAAACTGCTGATATGGCCATAACTGCTTCATTAACAGGTCACCTTGTACTTTCTACCCTTCATACAAATGATTCAGCCTCTGCTCCCAACAGACTTATTGATATGGGAGTTCAGCCTTTTTTAATAGCATCTTCTCTCATCGGTGTACTCGCCCAAAGACTAGTTAGAACACTATGTGATACATGTAAAGAGGAAACTGAAATTACTAATGCAGAACTAAACCATCTCGGAATTAATTCAGTACCTGCTGATGCTACTATATATCATCCTGTAGGATGTCCAAAATGTAATCATCGTGGCTATTCTGGACAAACATCAATATCCGAACTTTTACTAATCAGCGATAGTGTCAGGGCACTAATATTAAAAAAAGCTGATGCAAATGCTCTAAAACAAACAGCAATAAAAGAAGGAATGAGAACTCTAAGACAGGACGCACTTGATAAAGTATTTCAAGGAATTACATCAATTGAAGAAATGGTAAGAGCGATAAACGCAGAAGAGTAATAGGAATAATCTAGTATGCCCATTTATAAATACAAAGGGTTAAATAAATCAGGAAAAGAGATTAAGGCCACCTTAAATAGTGAATCAATTTCCCAAGCAAAACAAAAACTTAAAATAATGGGAATAATGCTTGTTGAAATTAAAGAAGAGAAATCTGACTCTCTTAAACATGTTTCTACCATTAATTTTGCCAATAAAATTTCTATTACAGACCTTTCACTTATGACTCGTCAGTTAGCAACCCTCATTAAGGCAAAAGTACAGATAGTCGAAGCTTTATCGGCCCTATTAGATCAAGCCGATAATCAGCAGATGAAATTAGTGCTTTCTGATGTTAAACAAAAAGTTAATGAAGGAAGCTCTCTTGCAAAGGCCTTCTCCGATTATCCTACAATTTTTAACAATATTTATGTAAATATGGTTGATGCTGGAGAAACATCCGGAAATTTATCCATTGTTCTTTTAAAACTTGCAGAATTTACAGATAATCAGGTGAAACTTAAAAATAAAATAAAAAGTGCAATGACCTATCCAGTTATTATGATGGTTATTGGATCAATTATGATGACGTTAATATTTATGTTTGTAATCCCACAGATAACAAAAATATTTGCATCCATGAAAAAGGAACTTCCAATACAGACTAAAATTTCTATTTGGATATCTGAGTTTTTAAGAAATCATTGGCTTTTTATTATTATAAGTTTATTTGCAAGTTATTATTTATTTAAAAAATATATTAATTCTAAAAATGGACAAGAGAAGTGGCACTCCCTACTTTTAATGCTACCAATAATAAATGATTTAACAATTATGATAAATGTAAGTAGATTCACTTCTATACTTTCTACTCTTCTAAATTCAGGTGTACCAATTTTAGATGCCATGAAAATTGTTAAAAACTTAATTTCAAATGTGCACATTCAAAAAACAGTTGAGGATGCCAGAATAAGTATTGCAGAAGGAGCCACCCTTGCAGGTCCATTAACCAAAAGTGGTCTATTTCCTCCAATGGTTACTCATATGATAGGTATTGGGGAAAAATCTGGTGAGTTAGAGCCTATGTTAAACATAATATCAGAAACCTACGAAGATGAAGTTAATACAAAACTCAGTGGACTAACAAGTATTCTTGAGCCTATAATGTTAGTAATTATGGGGCTAGTGATTGGATTTATTATTTTTTCCGTTGTTGTGCCAATGCTCGATATGAGTTCACTAAAAAGATAAAAAGAGGATTATATGAACATGAAAAAAACACTAATCAAAGAAATTACAAAAAATTCCATAGGATTCTCACTCGTTGAAATTTTAGTAGCATTAACACTTTTAAGTGTTGCTGGCACTTTAGTTGTTGTCAATGTTGCTGGAAAATTTGAAGAGGGAAAAGTCTCTGCAGCGACCATTCAAATGCAAACGTTTGGTACGGCCCTTGATGATTTTAAAAGGCATTGTAATAGATACCCTACTTCTGAAGAAGGACTTGATGCCCTTGTTAATAAACCTTCAGGAGGAAAGGAGTGTAAACGATACGCACCAGATGGTTACCTAAAAGGTGATATTCCATTAGATCCTTGGGATAGCGAATATATATATGAATTAATAGATAAAAGATCATTTCAAATTAGTTCTGCTGGACAAGATGAAGAAGAAGAGACTGATGATGATGTGTTCTTTCCAGCTAAAAAATAAAAATACCTATTAAAAATGAATCTTAATACATTAAAAAATCACAAGGCCTTCACATTAATTGAAGTCCTTGTGTCACTTTTTTTAATGTCTATGGCCATGGCATTTATTGTACCTAATTTATTTTTTACAGAAAGCAATGATCTAGATAATAATATTGAAAAAATAGAATCTGCAATAAAATATTCAATTGACGAAGCTGCTCTAAAAAATTCAATAGTACGTATTCATTTTCTGCTTGATGAACAACCACAACAATATTATGTCGAGTTCGGGCCTGACGATTCATTAATTATACCTGTGGATGATATACTTCTTGATAAGTCATCATCATTAAAAGACCAAAAGGTTCAGCAACAAAATATAGAAAAATTCAGCAAACAATTTAATCGAATTCCTGAGTTTGCTGATGAAAATAGTAAATTAAATGAAAATGCACAACTTATTGGTATTGGAACCTCTCTTCATGAAGTTTTATTTACTGGTGGAGAAGCATCCATCTATTTTTATCCCACGGGGGAAAAAGATAGTGCTATTATTATTATTGGAACAAGTGTTCAAGTTATGGGACTTATAATAAGTCCGTTTTATGATGAACTTGATCTTGTATTTAAAGATATAGAAATTAACGAGGAAGATGACTTAGAAGAGAAGCAATTAGAAACTGCAAAGGAAATATTTGAAGCATGGCTAAAAAAATAATAAATAAACAAAAAGATCAAGCTGGATTTTCTTTAATGGAAGTGATGTTGGCCATAACATTATTTACTATTTTCGGAGCAGCTGTCTACGTAACAGTTATTGGTAAAAGTCAGTCTGATAGCATGTTAATTGAAGAAGAAGTTTTCTTAAAAAGACTCTGTTTAAATGTTTTAAATGAATTAATTATCAACCCGCCAGAACTTCGAGATTCACTTACACTAGTCCCTGAAGAAAAAACAATTGAAAAATATCCTAATTATAAATATACAATTGAATACAAAAAATTAGAGTTACCTGACCTAAGTAAACTTCTCGGTGAAGAAGATCAACCTGAATCAGAGCAAAGTCCTGGAATCCAAAAAGATCTGGCCAATAAGGTCAAGGACAATATGGAAAAATTAATTTGGCAAATAAGAGTAACAATTACAAATAAAGAAACAAACTATTTTTATACTGTATCAAGATGGCTCTATAACGATCAGGCACAACTGGATTTAAATTTTTAATTATGAATTTGTTATTAAAAAAATTAAAAAAACAACATGGACTTACCTTATTAGAAGTTTTAATTGCAATTACCATATTAACATTCTTATCCATACAAATTTACAACATGCTAGGTTCAGGTATCGAAACAAAAGATCGTATTTTAAATGACTCTAATAAATTATTACAAGTTGAAACTGCTTTAAACCGTATGGATCTAGATATAACTGGACTGTATTCTCCTATCTTTTTTTCAAATTTATACAAACCTGAGCTTCAGGCACCAAATAGTGAAACCTTAGATCCTGCTGCAAATTTTTTAGCTTCAGATAAATTTCCCACAATATCTACTCGCTTTATACCTGTCCCTATTTTTGAAAATCCTGAATCAAATTCAATAGTTTTTTTTTCAAGCGTTAATCGTAGAAAAATTAAAAACTCCAAACAATCTAATTTTGTATGGATTAAATATGCTTTAAGAACAAACGAAAAAGAGGATGCTAATCCAGATGCCCCCTATGAATTAATTAGATATTACTCTGCTAACGATCCTTATTATCCGCGATTTGAATGGGACACTATTAAACCACATATTCTTTTGAATAATATTAAATCTTTAAAATTTTTCTTTTGGGATTCTATTGATAAAAAATTCGAGGACTCCATTAGAGGTCTCAATAAAATTGATTCTTACGCTCCCCAAAGTATAAAGGTATTATTGACTTGGAATTATTCAGGAGAAGAATTAGAAATAGAACAAATCTTTAGGCCATTATGGCCGTTTTTTGATCCCAATAATGATTTACAAGTACAAAATACCGCAGGTAAAAATGATTAAAACAAAAATCATTTTTCAAAAAAATAATTCCGGTGTTGCAATGCTTTTAGTGATAAGTGCTATTACCATCTTAACTGCAACCCTTTACACTCTTACAAATAGAATGGTTATTACTAAAGTTAAAACTTATAATCAACAATACAAATTACAGGCAAAACTAAATGCAGAATCTGGGCTATTGCTAGCTCTTGCTAAACTTAAGATTTACAAAGAAGGTAAAAATATTATTGCTAAGAATAAAAACCTTAAGGATATTATACCCGAGGATATGCTTCTTTCAATATTCACTCAGCCATTTGTCTTCCCTATCCCCATGCCTAGCGAAGCTGGAATTATTCAAAGAACTGCATTTGAAGATTTTAATAAAAAAATACTTATAGAAGGTGGAATATCGGTTTCTATTTCCAGCATTTCTGGTTTTTTAAACCCAAATAACTTAAGATCATCTTTTAAGGTGGGAAATTCAGTAAAACAAAATGATGAAGATCTGTCGCAGGCTGAGCAAAAATCTCCTCAATTTTATATTGAACAAGAATTAATTAACACCCTTGAGCAGCGACTTGAAGAAAAAAAAGAGACAGATGAAAATTTTGATCTAATTTATGGTGACCCTGACCCGAAGCTTCTGATAAAAGAGCTCAAGTACTACGTAAATTATCGTGATGACTTTAATGATCCAGAAAAAGGTGAATTAGAATCTATTTATGATAATTTGACTCCTAAATATGGCCCTTTTAGTTCAATTAGTGAGCTTTATCTGCTTGAAGGGTGGAACGATGCTCTTGTTGAGCTTATTAAAGATCAACTGACAATTCACGAGGCATCAATTATTCCAATTAATACCATAAATGATAAAGAACTGAAGATACTTTTTCCAACAATCACTGAAGAGCAAAGCAAGGAATTCTTTCAATCTAGGGATGGATATGTCGCCCAAATGGATGATGAAGAGGATATTGACCCAAGACCCGACCAAACCGCAACCCAATATCAGGATCTT
>DAOVTR010000218.1 GCA_030633015.1 Bdellovibrionales bacterium | reverse complement strand
TTTAAAACAAAAAGAAAAAAAATAGCGAAAAAATATAACAGCCAACTTCTAGATCAATATAAATTTGACAAGGCATGGAGATAAAAGACCATAACTTATGAAATTTCCAACTTAATATCCTCTTCAGGACGAGAGACA
Source organism: Bdellovibrionales bacterium (assembly GCA_030633015.1). The sequence continues at coordinate 4,070 of DAOVTR010000218.1, read as the reverse complement.
CAGGTTAAAATATACCCTTCGCTTACCTCTTCGCTACTAAGCCCTGAATCGGTAAGAGAATCAACCTTCCCTTTTATTAACTTAGACTTGCATGAGCCACAAACTCCTGATCTACAAGCAAAAGAGATATCAACATTTTGCTCTTCTAGAAATTCAAGAATTGTTTGACTTCCATTGTAATTATAATCTTTCCCACCAATTGAAATTTTTGTTTCCTTTGCTTCAACTTTGGAAGAATCAAGGGCCTCAGGAGATACAAATTTTTCACTATGAATATTTCCAACAGGGTGATTGCTCTGCCCAAGTGAGTCCATAATTGAAGTGGTCATAATTGGAGGGCCACAAAAATAAAAATGGGCCTTTAAATCAAAGGCAAGCTTTGATGAGATATAATCATATGTAATATATCCACTATCACCACTCCACGAATCATCAGGATTTGATAAAATAGGAAAATATTTAAAATTATTGTAAGTTTTAGAAAGTACAGTCAGTTCCTGATGAAAGGCCATATCATCTACTGAGTTCATTCCATAAAAAAGGGCAAGAGGGACTTTCTGTGCGCGATCTAAAGAGGTTTTAATCATGGATATAAGAGGAGTAATTCCAATACCTCCTCCAACGTAAACTCTCGAGCAGTCCAAATCTAAATTCTCATCAGTAAAAAGGCCACTAGGAGGATACGCCCATACTGTGTCCCCAACCGCCAAGGAGTGAAACCAGCCCGAGCCAATACCATCTTTTAATTTTTTAATAGAGACTTGTAGTGTCGATTGATTTTCACAGCTACCAGATATTGAGTATGAACGCAGAAGCTTACTATCATCTTTGATTTGAAAGCCTAAAAACTGCCCCGGTAAAAATTTAAAAAATGTTCCTCCATTTTTTCTTTTAAATCTAAAAGTTTTAATATCATGAGTTTGTTGGATAATATCAACGATCATTAACTCTTCTTTTGAAGGCCACAATTCACTATCATCACTCTCAACATCGTTACTTTCCTCATTTTTAGAAGCAATAAGTCTTAATGATAAAAGCATTATTATATAAGTTGCGAGTCCAGATACAAATAAAAACAGTCCTTGGTATACATTCATTTTTTAGCTCCTAAAACCTGTTGAAAAGTAATTGCTTGGACTGGACAAATATCAATGCAACCTCCACAACCGATACAGGGAGAATCCATCAATCCAAAACTTCCTTTTATAGGAACCTTATCCTCATGGGCATAGCTGGCAACGTCAATCCCCATGGGACATTGTGTGGTACATAGATTTAATCCTTTGCAATTATCATTAGCAATTACCCTAAATTTACTTTTTGAAAGCTTTCCAAAAATTCGCATACTCGCAGCAAGCGGACAGCCATACCTACACCATATTCTTGTTCCCATCACAGGGTAAGCCCCCACACCAATCAGTGCTCCAAAGATTAGATCCACAACCAGATCTTGAGCTGCTCTCCATGAACTTAAAAGCTCTCCAGCAGAAAATATTTTCCAGGCATCAAAAAACAGAAGTATCCCAAAACAGACTGCAAAAAACAAAAAGACATATTGTAGTATTTCAAATTTTTGAGAAGTTTTCCCTCTTGGAGTTAGCTTTGTCACCCAACCACTTCCCCACTTTGTAACCCCGATGGTTTCAGATAAATTCCCACAAGCACAAAACCATGAGCAGTACCTCTTGCCAAAAAACCATACCGTCAAAGGCACCAAAACAAATAGATATAAAAATCCTCCCAAAGAGGTAAACCCATTATAAATATAAACATAAGCGTCTTTATTTACAGGTTTATACTGATCGTTAAAAAACTCACCACCTTTCATGATGAAAGGTAAAATATAAGGAATGAAATAGAAAAAGATTAGCTGACTTAAAAAAATACTTATAAATTTATTTTTTTGATAACTGCTAATTTTTTTCTTTTTATTTTTGCCGTATGGAGTTTTCCCGCTACTAAAAACCTTAAAGGCAATAAAACAAACGATAAAAGTATAAAAAGTTGAATACCAAAAACTAGTTGATTTACCAAACCAGTAAAAGGTTGAAACCACTTGATCTTGAGCAACAAACCAAGTTGGATATTTATAGATTAAATAAAATCCAATAATTATTAGAAAATAAAAAAACAAAAAAACCTTTTCCAATATTGATCTCTTCATTAAATCGCTCTGTTAAAAATTATTAATTGTATAATTTTCCACTATTACTATTTAGAACACAACTATTTTGTCATTTTATCCTTTTAAGAATATAACCTTCACAATAGCTCAAACCAAAGAGGAATACTTGAATAACCAAGTCTGGGGCGCTCAAGAGACCCAATTTTTTTTTCAACTTGATCCAAATCTAATTTTAAACTGTATTGATAGTTTAGGGTTTAAAACAACGGGGAGATGCCTAACCTTAAATAGTATGGAAAACAGGGTTTACGAAGTTGAGGTTGAAAAGAGATCAAACAAAGATGAGCTTGAATTTGTAGTTGCTAAATTTTATCGCCCTGGTAGATGGACAGAAGCTCAAATTCTTGATGAACATAACTTTTTGCATGAACTACTTGAAGGTGACATACCTGTAATCGCTCCTATAAAATTTGATGGAAAGACTCTGTTTAAAATCCCTGACCATAATTTATGGTTTACCGTTTTTCCTAAAAAAGGTGGGCGAATTCCTGATGAGATGAATGATGAAAAGCTTGAAATAATTGGACGACTTTTGGCCCGAATTCATAACGTTGGAAGCTCAAAACCAAGCAAGCATAGACTGCATATTACCCCTGAGACTTTTGGAACCAATAACCTAGAAGCACTACTTTCGACTAATTATATTCCTCCACAATATATTGACAGTTTAAAAGATGTTGTTGAACAAACAGTTAGTCTAATCACCCCCCTGTTTGAAGGAGTGAAAACCCATCGAATACATGGCGATTGTCATAAATCGAATATTATCTACCGAGAGTATGAAGGACCATTTTTTGTTGATTTTGATGATATGTTAATAGGGCCTGCAGTCCAAGACATCTGGTTAATTGTTCCAGGGCTTGATACTCAATCCCTAAAAGATAGGGACCATCTTTTAAAAAATTATGAGATTATGAGGGAGTTTGACTACAGCACGCTCAAACTGATTGAACCTTTGCGGGCACTACGCTATATCCACTTTGCTGCGTGGATGGCAAAACGTTGGGATGATCCGGCTTTTAAAAATGCTTTTCCATACTTTGGATCGGATGAGTACTGGTCGACCCTAATTCGTGACCTTTATATGCAAATTGCTAGAATTCAAGGTAATGATCATTATCTGTAATCTAATTTTATTTTTTGAATCCAGCTAGTTACACATCTTTAACCAGTTAAAATTACACACCTTATTGTATGGCGATAGTCATTATGATAATCAAAATTAGTAAATTTTATTCACTTTAAACTTATGAGGAATCACCATGAAATATTTATTAAAAATAAGTTTACTGATTATTTTTTTAATTTCATCAAGCCTTGCTCTTGCCATAAACGTTACCCTATCGTGGGACAACTCGCCATCCGAAATAGACGCTACTTTAAGTTTCAGTGGTTATTATATATATTATAAAACAGGAACCTCGGGCCCTCCATATAATGGAACAGGAGCAACCCAAGGTGCGTCTCCTGTAGATGTTGGGCTAGTTCCATCAACACCAACAACCCACACATATACACTTTCAAACATTGACGAAACTCTTACCTACTATTTTGTTGTTACGGCCCTCGGAAGACCAGCTGCAGCTCCAACTGATCCACTAAGTGAAAGCATATATTCAAATGAAGTAAGCACCAGTAGTGTGCCTTCTGCTCCAACAAATCTTCAAATTTTGTCATCTCTGTCTGAAGTTCTCAGTGACTACAATATTGCTCTTTTTCAACTTGCAAATGAAGCTTATGACCACGTAACATCAAGGGCCCAAGAGTCTGAGATCCTAATAAGTGCAATATCTGCAATAAAAAAATCGATGCCTGAATATGAAAGCAAATCCTCTTTTGCAATTGCCAGATTAATCTCAAATGCATATGAATTAGTTTACAATGG
>DAOVTR010000150.1 GCA_030633015.1 Bdellovibrionales bacterium | reverse complement strand
CAAGGCCGACTAGTACAATGATTTTATCTTTTTTAAAATGACCAATAACTAGTGCTAAAATCAGCCCTCCAAGACCTGAAAAGATCATGGTTTCATACATATTAGTAACAGGGGCACGTCCCGAAATCATTACTCTTAAAATAATTAAAGAAATTTCACTTATTAGAGTAAGTACTGAAAACCCAAGAGCGATATTAAAGTTTTTAAAGAGAATAAGAGATGCCATGGCCAACATGGTTAAAAGTAGTGCCCAGCCAACAAGATGTGATTTAGCATAAAAAATTTCTAGTAAATATTTATCACTTGTTTTTTGAATATAAAGAGTTTTAGTTTTTAAGATTTTTTCAATTGATCTGTTATTAAGAAGATCATTGCTGTTTATAATATTTGTTAGGGGTATCCATCTAATCTTTCCTAGAACTTGATCGGCCAAGAGCCAGTTACTTCCGTTTGTTACATCTTGATAAATGGAAATTCGGTCAAGGAGTACTGCTATGGATTTTTTATATGAGTTGTTTATTTTTAAAGACATATATTTATTTCTAAGGAGGTTAAAGTTAGAAATTAATTTTGGATAATTCATCCATTTGTCTTCATTGTTGAGTAACTTTCTTACTTCAATATGATCTATTCTTGTTTTTAGTGTAAAGGGAATAGGGACAGAAAAAGACTTCAAAGATAGAAGGCAGTATGTTTCTATTGCAGAAAAATTTTTAAATTTTGCTTTTCCATAAAGTATTTTTATGGTTTCGCTTGCATGAACTAATAGGGGCTTTACTCTACCATTTTGCTGAATAGGAATAGATTCAATTGATTTGTCTGAACAGAAATATGTATTATTAGCATCGGCCATACCCGTTATAAAAAATAGCATTGGTATAAGTAGTAGTTTATTCATTTTAGCTCCAAAATTTTTTTTCTTTTTCGTATAATAACGTAATGTAAAATAGCTCCCAGAACGAGAAGAAGTGATCCGAAATACTTAATACCTCTACCTGGATCAATATTGACGCTTAATATGGATCCAAAACTTCCATCTCGAGTTTTAAAATAAGATGATTGATAAAAAGTTAAGGAGTCTTTTTTTAAAGGATGATTCATATAAATATGATGATGTTCTAGACCTTCTGCCGTGAAAAGTCGTACAAAACTTTCATAACTTGCAGGCATGTTTGTTCCTGGACTTTTTTCCATTTTAAATCGTGTTAAGTTAAATTCAAATGGTAAATTTAAATTTGTCTTTGATAATTCAAATATATATTTCTCGCCATTTACAGTGACAGTCGTAGAAGATCCATTTGTAATCCAGTACTCACGTGCTCCGATCTCAAGTAAAAGAGCTTTTTGATTTCCAACAATAATTCTTCCTGACTGTTGTCTTGGAAGAATATATTTAGGAATAAAAAACGGAATCTGTGTATTTGAGTGGGTATTTAATTTTAAGTCCATCCAAGGGAGAGATAGGCTTTTATTTGGAAAAAGTTGTTTTATTTGCCAAGTTCCGCTTTGTTTATAAGCGACAGTCTTTCCAAATAATAAAATATTTTGTTTACTATTGAAAAATTCCTTCGTTAGAATCCTTAGAGGGTATTGTGCCAGAGAAGAAAAATCACTAGCAACAGGATAAGGGATATGGTCAGGGAAAAACTGTAGAGTCTTATTTTTAAATTTGACCCTTGTCATTCTGCGATTGCTAGAGTCGGTAGTGAACTTTAGTTTTTTAATTTTTGAGGTTTGGCACGACATTGAAAGACTATCCCAAGCAACAAATGAAGATCGATTATTACTTGTAAAGCATTTAATTAATTGTTCAGGAAGATAGATAAATGAAAACCCATTAAAATCCATCTGGGCGCCAAAATCTTTGGCTTGTGGATGAAGACTAAAGACAAAACTTTGATCTACTTCATTACTTTTAATATGATATTGCGAAGAGTGATAAGCAGGGCCAATGTGGTTATTAAAGCTAGGCGTAATCCATTTGAATTTATTTTCAGAAAAGGGGAGATACTTTTTTATAGTGATCGGTCCGTATTGATCATTTAGATTTGTTGTAAATGCGTTATTGGGTAATGTATAAAATACTTTTTTGCTGGCAGTTGGTCTCGATATTACTAATTGATCTTCAGAGAGCAAGACGGTTCGATTTGGATTGTTTTTTGTTAAAGTCATACTGCCATCAATCCCTGAGTAGTATGTAATAAAGCTTCCAACTCCAATTAGAATTAGTCCGAGGTGGATAATATAAAACCCTGAAAGTTTTCTTTTAAATGGTAACCTTAAAAATGTTGCAAAGGTAATACTAAGAAATAGAAAAAATTGTAAAATCATGAAAGGAATTGATTTATAAATCAGTCTTCCCGCAAAGTTTGTTCCATAATAGCTTTCAACAAAAGTTCCAATAATCATAATGAGGGTAATTGTTGAAATTAAAATTACTGCAGCTTTAAGACTTCCAATATTTTTTTCTATTTTTGTCCAAGAAAATGAGTTAAAAAAGCGTTGTAACAATGACATTTTTGTTCCTATAATTAAAATTATTCTTTTATTGAATCGATTGTGAATTTCCAGGCACAAAACCACTCTTTGGGATGTTCATCTGGAGGACATCCAATACATTCAGTTTTTATTCTTTTATCAATTGTAGATGCGAATGTTGCATATTCTACCACTCCTGCAGACTTACATGGATAATCATCTAAGCTTTTTCGCTGTCTGGCCGTTTGCACTCGGCACTTATTCATTTGAAAAATAAAGCTATTATCTGTTTCTTCGACAAAGCTCTGCTCATTTATAAATGCGTATAATCTAAATTGAAAGGCCTTTTTAAGTCCATCAAGTCCTGGTGACTTAGGAAGTTTTAAAAGTTTTTTGATTGACTCCGCTTCAAATGGAGAAAACTGTGCCCAACACGAATCATTACATCTTTTTGCATCAAACATATGACTTTTAAACTCTACACCTTGAAACCATATACCATCGTTGGCAAGCCAGTTAATTGATGATGCTTTAATAAGTTCATCAAGCTTTTCATCTTCCAAATCTAATAAGGGAGCAGGAAGACCATCAATTTGTTTTATATCTAATGTTTTACATATTCTACCCATTTGATTTTTTAAAGTTTTATCATAAACTTCATTGAAAATTTCGTAGGCTTGCTCATCACCAAGCTGCCTTTTTACTTCGCTAAACCACATTACGTGATGAAACATGGTTCTGTTAAATAAATCAAATAGTAATTTTACTTTGTCACTCTTGGGATTAGTCATTGTTTACATATTCCTTCTATATTGTCCGCCTACTTTATAAAGCGTACTTGTGATTTGTCCTAGAGAGCAATGTTTTGTAACGTCCATTAGTTTTTCAAAAATATTTTGATTTGTTTTTGCACATTGTGCTAGTTCTTCTAACTGGATTTTTCCTTGATCTTTATTAAAATTATGGAACTCATCTAACATTTCAATTTGATAATCTTTTTCAACTTTTGTGGCCCGAATTACTTCACTTGGAATTATTGTGGGAGATCCTTTTGAAGATAGAAATGTATTTACACCAATGATTGGGTACTCACCGGTGTGTTTTAGTGTTTCATATTGAAGTGATTCTTCTTGGATTTTTCCTCTTTGGTACATGGTTTCCATTGCACCAAGAACTCCACCTCTTTCTGAGATCTTTTCAAATTCAAAAAGCACAGCTTCTTCTACGAGGTTTGTAAGTTCCTCAATTATAAATGAACCTTGCATTGGGTTTTGATTTTTTGCGAGACCCAGTTCTTTATTAATAATTAATTGAATTGCAATTGCTCTTCTTACAGAATCTTCTGTTGGAGTTGTGATCGCCTCATCATAGGCATTGGTATGAAGAGAGTTACAGTTATCATAGATTGCATAAAGTGCTTGAAGGGTTGTTCTAATATCATTGAAATCAATTTCCTGGGCATGGAGAGATCGTCCTGAAGTTTGAATATGATATTTAAGCATTTGAGATCTTGAGTTAGCCTCATATTTTATTTTCATTGCTTTTGCCCAAATCCTACGGGCAACTCTACCAATAACAGCATATTCAGGATCAATACCATTGGAAAAGAAAAATGATAAATTGGGAGCAAATTTATTAATATCCATTCCTCTTGAGAGGTAATATTCAACGAAGGTAAAACCGTTGGAAAGGGTTAAGGCAAGTTGAGTAATTGGATTGGCGCCAGCTTCTGCAATATGGTAGCCAGATATTGAAACAGAATAAAAATTTCTAATATTATTTTCAATAAAAAAGTGTTGAATATCTCCCATTAATTTCAGGGCAAATTCAGTCGAAAAGATGCAGGTGTTTTGTCCTTGGTCTTCTTTTAAAATATCAGCTTGAATTGTTCCTCGTACTTTACTAATGGTATCAGTTTTAATTTTTTCATATAGATCATTAGGAAGAACTTGATCTCCTGTAATTCCCAATAGCATAAGACCAAGACCATCATTTCCATTTGGCAGATTACCTTGGTATGAGGGCCTTTTTATATTTTTTGATTTGTATAGCTGGTCTATTTTTTTTAAGGTCTCTTGCTCAAGTCCATTTTCTTTTATATAAATTTCGCACTCTTGATCAATTGCTGCATTCATATAAAAACCAACCATCATGGCAGCAGGGCCATTGATAGTCATTGAAACAGATGTTGTTGGATTTGTAAGTCTAAATCCAGAGTATAGTTTTTTTGCATCATCTAGGCAGCATATAGATACTCCTGAGTTACCAACTTTTCCATAAATATCTGGCCTAATTTGAGGGTTCTCACCATATAGCGTGACAGAGTCAAATGCAGTTGAAAGTCTTTTTGCCGGTTGTCCGAGAGAAACATACTGAAAACGTTTGTTTGTTCGTTCAGGGCCTCCTTCTCCAGCAAACATTCTTGTTGGATCCTCTCCCTCTCGTTTAAAGGGAAAGACTCCAGAAGTGAATGGGAATTCTCCTGGTACATTTTCTTGTAGGGACCATTTTAAAATATCGCCCCAAGCATTATATTTGGGAAGTGACACTTTAGGAATTTTAAGGCCGGATAAACTTTTAGTATATGTTT
>DAOVTR010000068.1 GCA_030633015.1 Bdellovibrionales bacterium | reverse complement strand
TCTGCGATCTTTACTCCTTCTGCCCACGGATTTTTAGATAGCAGCTATACCATTGGTGGATGTGAAAGGAGTGAAGATGGCATAAAATCTGCTGACGACCTTTATGGTGATGTGCCAGCTGGAACATACGATGTGAATGGTGATCCTGCTCCAGGTTCAATTGGCTCTATTGTAGATAGCAAATCAAGACCTACTAGATTTGAAGATACTGCTTTTGCTGCAAAATCCAAGGCCGGTGAAGAAGGTGGTGGCGGAGGCGGTAGCGGTGGCGGCGGAGGCGGTGGTGCTTACGGTGGATCTGCTGCTCCAAGTTCCGGTGGAGAAGGTGGAAGTGCTGCACCTGCTGAAAAACTAGGAAGCTATGGCTACTCAAAAGGCTCAGCAGGAATGAGTTATGCAGGAACTAGTGGATCAACTAAAAAAGCTAAATCGACCAACCCATTTAAAGGTCTTTTTGGAAAAGATAAAAAAGGATCAAGTGGCAACTCAACCATGAACTTTAGAAATATTGCCTCCATAGGAAACTCAAAAGGAAATATCTTTCAGAGAATTTCAACAAGGTACTCTAATGTTTCTAAAGGTGACCGGCTTTTAAAATATGACAAAGTTAAATATTCCAAAGGTTTGCAGTAACAACTTGGCACTCGCGTCAAGATGACACCCTCTAGTAAACACAATAACAGTTAGTTATAACGTAAATCCATAAGAAATTTTGGCATTAAAATTGAACTAAATGTCTTTATAATTCCCTCGCAAAATATGGAGGTGCAAGGTGACAAAATTTAACTTAGCTAAAACAGACACTCTTTGGCGAATAAGAGTAGCAAAAATAACACAGTTTTTGTTTATTGGGCTCATGACTCTTCTAAATTGGGCATAAATGAGAACTTTAACGCCTATGGACTCTCAGATGACATTATTTTTTAGTTTATATACTTTGTAAAAGACTCTACTTTTCAATAACTTAAATTCCACGGAAGGGATTATGAGAAACAATGCAAGACACCTATTGGCAAGTGAACTATCAGCTGCCACCGTTTATCTAGATAGGCTTTATCAGGCCCTGGTTGAACTTTCGTCCATGAATTATCACCCTAAAGTTAGATCTGTCTTTGAACAATTGTTTTTTGATCTAACTGGAGTATTGGAAAAAACACTTTTAAGTCAAAGCATTGCCGGAAACACTTCAACTCAACTTCTAACTAATAAAATTATTAAAGATAAAATCAAAACAAGCAATAAGCTCATTGAAGCTATGCTGGCCCTTGATTTTAACGAAGCCATAACAATTGAGTTGGTTATTAATTATATTAATACCATCTATAAATATAGTTATAAACTCCATCTTATTGTTAAAGCTGATACAAATTTAGATGTTCAATTTCCTAGAATGAATATGCTTGAAATTGATAAAGATATTACTGATGAAAGTATGGAAAAACCTAAAGTCAGAGGTCATTTAAGAGAGATCAAAGGTGAAAACTACACTCAAGATCAAGAATCTGAAAAACCTCTTTTAGCATTTAGACTAAATTCCAAAACAGTAGATGAATTTATTGAGGCTAATGGAAATTTAATAAACTCTATTGAGTGGCAAAGAGATAAAAAATATGAGCAACTTATAAGTCAAGGCCATGAAGCTATTTTTAATAAAAACTACGTTCTGGCCATAGAGCACTTTACAAAAGCTCAAAATTATAAAGACACTGCAGAGATATTAACTCTACTCGGTTGGTCTTACTCCTTAAAAGGTGATCTTGAACAAGCTAAAGAGTTTTGCTTGAAAGCAATTAGAAATGATGCTGATTATGGCCCTCCATACAATGATCTGGGAAATTATCTTTTAACTGAGGGGGAAGTTAAAGAGAGTTTAAAATGGTTTAACCTTGCCAAAAAAGCTCCTAACTATCAAAATAGAGAATATCCTTATATAAATGCAGGACGAGCTCATATGGCCATGAAAAATTTCAAACTAGCTCTTTCAGAATTTTCTAAAGCGCTCACATTAGCTCCTTATCATGAAGAGCTTCATGACACTGTAACAAAACTTAAACAATCAATTGAAAAAAATAGTACATCTAATAATAATCTAAATCTAAAAACGCCTCTTAATAATGAGGAGCAAATTTTAGAATAACCACAAGCAAGGATCGCTTATGGCCACCACACGAAATGAACTTGAAAATTATATTACAGAACTTTTTGACTTAGATCGAGTTGAAGACTATGGCCCAAATGGACTGCAAATAGAAGGTAGTGATAAAATCAATAAGCTTGCATTCGCTGTTTCGGCTACTGCTGATTCTGTAAAAAAAGCAGTTGACGCAAAGGCCGATGGCCTGGTTGTTCATCATGGACTTTTCTGGAAATTTCATGGAGCAAGAACAATTACCGGTCCATTTGCAAAACGAATAAAACCTCTTATTCAAAATGATATGAATCTTTTTGGAATTCATCTTCCACTAGATGGTCACCTTAAAATTGGTAATGCCAGATCTATTGCAGATAAATTAGAATTAGTAGATATTGAAACATTTGGTGAATATAAAAAAACTGCCACCGGTATTAAAGGTAAATTTAAAAAACCAATTACGGCCTTAAAGCTTAAACAGAGTTTAGAGTCAGTTTTAGAACACTCCATTTTAATGGCATCACCAGATGAAAATGAAAAGATTAGCTCTGTTGGAATTATTACAGGCGGAGCCAATGGTGGATGGAAAGATGCTATTGATCATCAACTCGATTCTTATATCACTGGCGAGATGAGTGAACATGACTGGCATGAAAGTGCTGAACATGGAATTCATATGTTTGCAGGAGGCCATAACGCCACTGAGAGATTTGGTATTCAAAATCTTATGACAAAAATTGAAAACGATTTTAAAGTTGAATGTCTTTTTATTGGTAGTGATAATCCGGCATAGTTAAAAAAAGTATAAACAGCTGTCAGCTGACCGCAGTCTGCTGTACAGCCGATAGCTGTTTTATTATTCAACTATTACCCTAAAAGCTCGTGACATTAAATCTTGCTTTCCTTTTGATATACTCAGCTTATCTGCGTGCCCTCTCCATTTTGAAACTGCTATTTTAACTTCCTCTATAATTTGTTTCGCTTTATCTTCATCTATTCTAAAATACCCTATTACTGATAAAGCAAGGTCTAGATCCTGAGAGTTATCATGTTCTGAAATATTTAATTTTAAGCCTTCTCCATCTTCTACAGGATTTATGTCATAAGCTGGAGATAACCTCCAACCAGTTTCTTCTAAAATAAAACCGTGATTTCTAAGATGATCATCAACATTAGATATACATATACTAAGAATAATACGTCTCCACAATTGCTCTAGATCTACATCAACGTTTGAACCACTGCGAACTATAAACTCTGCTAAATCAAGATAACTAGTACCAGTCGAATGATTGTCACCATCAACTTTACCTAAACAGGTCATAGCAGAAGCAAAATGAATTCGTTTTTCTTTATTTCGATCAAATCTTTTTGTTAAGAAAGTATAATTATTGCTATTAAATTTTTGGGCCTTGCACTCTGACATATTAATGCCAGCATCTAAAGCGATTAAGTAAGCAACCATTTCCCAGCCACCAATATTTTTATCATCCTGCTTACTAGGAAATTTTGCAATCCATAAATTATTTTTTTCATCAACAATACTTGCTTTTGGTCTCGCTCCTCCTAATGAAGATCCAGGAGAAATAAGCATATTCAACCACTTCAAATATTCTTCAGAAGCTTCATCCCCATCCTCCTCAAGCTTTAAACTTGCTTGTTCTAATTCCCTTAAATTGGCCCATGGCGGAGTCACAAATTCTGTTTTGCTGTTTAAAAAATCTCCTTTTTGATCTAATTTAAATCTTAGGGCCCCCATTCTATTACCATCATAAACACCAAGCAGATAATCACTTTCATACAATTTTTCTGGAGTTCTTTTTTCTTGCCTTGCTAAAATTACTTCTCGTTTCTGCATTAATAGACGACCCCATCTATCAGGACAAGAATCTGTAAAAACTCCAAAATTCGATTTTTCTTCAGATAAGTATTGATCACCTGAGTACATTTGTAGCTCTGGATCTAATTCCTGAGCATGCCCTTCAGAAAACCAGTTTGCATCATAAGCAAATGAAAAAACTTCATCACCTCTAACAATATCAACTGATAGTAATCCCATTAACTTTGGGCCATTAACTCCTATCCAATCAGCATAAACATAAATTTGCTTTCGTTGATTTTTTTTAGACATAATTAATCTCTAACTCTTTTCGGGGCCCTTCGTTTTGTAACAAGACCAGCATCTTGAATCTTTCTCCCGAGGACATCATCTTTCGCTACATCTAAAAAATCCTTTTCAAGCCTCATCACAAATAAAACTTGAAAATAACTCCCCATTGAAACACCATCATCACCCTTCTCAATTTTGACAAGAGTAGAACGACTAATACCAGCTCTAACTGACACTTGTTCCATTGAAAGCTTTCTTCTCAAGCGGGCAAGCTTAATATTCTCTCCAAATATTTCTAAAGTTTTTTTAGCTTGTGGAAATAGAGGTGTCTTCTTAGTCTTCATAATGTATATAATTATACACCATTTAAACTGTTTTGTGTATAAATCTACACTTTATTATAACTGGCGATAATTACATAGAATCTACTAATCAGCTATCGGCTGTACAGCAGACTGCGGTCAGCTGACAGCTGATCTCTTATTTCTTCCAAACAATCTTTTTATATCATCCCCAATTACATATAAACTTGGAATTAAAACCAACACCACCAAAGTTCCAAATAGAAGTCCATAGGCAAGTGCCATGCACATTGGAGATAAAAATGGATCACTTCCTCCAACTCCGTAAGCAGTAGGCAAAAGACCTGCAAGGGTTGTAAGACTTGTAAGCAAAACTGGCCTAATCCTTGACGATGACGAAGATATAATTTTTTCTAAACTGTAATCACTATCTTCTAAATTTTTATTTATGGTATGAATTAAAACAATCGAATCATTTACAATTATCCCCATCAACCCAACTGCTGCCAGTCCTGCAAAAATAGAGATGGCCATATTATTAAAAAACAGTGACCAAGAAATTCCAATTAAAATAAATGGAATTGCCGACATAATAATCAAAGGAGTTAAAAAAGAGTTAAACATCAAGGCAATAAGTAGATAAATTCCAAGTACTGCTATAAGACCAGTAGAGATTAAATTACTAAAAATCTTATCAGCTTCCACGGATTCACCAGCAAAAGTTATATGTAATTTATGATCTGATTTGAAGTTAGTTAAAACTAAATCAAAAATTTGCTGCGCTGATATTAATTTCTTATTGATATTGCCGTAAATTTTCCGAGTACGTTTTCCATTTAGATGATTAATCTCTCCTCTTGAAGGAACTTTTATAATTTTTACAAACTTCGAAAGATTAATAAATCTACCGTATTTATTTAAAACTGGAAGAACCTTAATTACATTAAGTGATTGTCTTGATGATTTATCAAGCCTTAATCTAAAATCCTTTGTGCCTGTAATACTTGTAACCTGTGAAACAATCTGTCCATCAAAGGCCGTTCTTATGGCAAGCAGTACATCAGAAACTGTTAGCCCTACTGACTCCAATCGATCATAATTGATATCAATATTAAATTCATCTTTACCTATAATATAATCATCTTGAATATCCAAAATACCTGGCAAACCTTCTAAAGCTTTTTTAATTTCTAAAACAGTATTATTTCTTAAAACATCTTCATTGGCCGTCACATTTATTTCATAGGCATTACCTAAAGGAGGACCCAAACGAATAATATTATAAGTTAAAACAGTCTCCTTAGAATATAAGTTTTTTGTTTGCGTCTTTAACTGATCTACAATTTGATGAATACCTTTTTTTCTATCTCCAAAAGGAGTTAAATATACAAAGACTGTTGCCAAATTATTTTGGCTTCCTAAGTAAGTTGCAGAATTAAAACTATGGGTCCCTATTCTTGAACTATATCCAACTAAATCAACTTGATTAATAGTATCCAAAACCAACTCTAGCTTTTTAACTTCCGCCTCAGCAACTTCAAGGGTTGTTCCTACCGGCAAAGTCAAATGTAAATAAAAACTTTCTGCTGCGCCTTGAGGAAACGGATCTTTTGGTAAGTAATTTTTTGCCACAAATACTGAAGAACCTAATAGAGCAATAAATATTAATATGACAATATATTTATATCTCAAGGCCTTAAACATAAAGACAGAATAAACTTTTTCAATTTTTATAATAAATTTCTTTTTTACAATTTTCTTAGCACTTCCCTCTTTTAAATGGAGCGGAAGTAAAAAATAAGCATCAATTAAAGAAAAAGTTAAAACTAAAATAACAATCAAAGGAATAACCCAGACAAACTTACCAGGAAGACCACCTAAAGATAAAAGAGTAGAAAAGGCGATAATCGTTGTTAAGGTCGCTGTTAAAACAGGCTTCCAAATATCAGATACGGCCTCAAGAGAAGCTTGGTAATTACTTAAGCCTTTCTCTTTATAAGAGTTAATCTGCTCAGCAACAACAATAGCATCATCTACCACTAGGCCAATTACAATTATAAATCCACCAAGAGATAAAACGTCTAAATTTAAACCCATCAGAGGGAAACAAATGTAAGCAGAGAGAAGAGAAAAAGGAATTCCAAACGAAGTCCAAAAAGCTGTTCTAAAATCAAAAACGATAAACATAATCAAAATAACTAAAATAAACCCAATAATAGAATTGCTTACTACAACCTTAAGACGGGCACGTGCCATATTCGACTGATCATTCATGATTTTCAAAGACACACCAGAAGGAAGTGATATCTTTTTAATGACTAAATTAATGTCTTCAACCATTTTTAAAATATCTAAGCCTACTAACTTTTTAACAAGTAAAGTCGCTCCTCTCTTGCCGTTATTTCTAACAATCAATCTTACATCTTTAGGTGCATTAAAAACTTTTGCTACATCTCTTAACTTTACTCCTTTTCCATCACTTGAAATTCTTATATTAGTGTCTAAAATATCTTGCACATTTTCATATTTATTCAGTGCTACTATTTTTTTTTCTAAACCTCCATCTGTAAACGTACCTCCAGTTCCTTCTACATTGCGGGCCTTTATAGCTCTACTCATTGAAGCGAGGTCAACCATTGATTTTTTTGCAGCTTTTGCATTAACCAAAATATTAACTTCTTCATCAGGCAAACCAACCGTATCAATTGAGGAAACACCTTCAACTTCTTTTATTTGATTTTCTAAAAAGGGGACAAACTCATTTAAAATGCTATGTTCACCTGCAATTGCAATCTCTACCACCGGGATATCAGAAGAGGTCAACTTATTTAACAAAGGCTTACCATCAATACCTTCAGGTAGATTTTTTACTTGGGCCATTGCAAGATCTACATCATCATAGACCTGATTAAAGTATTTATCGTTTTTATCTTCATCTACAGAAATTGTAATAATTGAAGCTCCCTCTCGAGAGACCGATGTAATTTCATCTACCCCTTTTACGCTACGAATCTCATCTTCAATTGGAACTGTAACATTTAGCTCTACATCTCTTGCTGATGCACCAGGATAAACCGTTGTTAGAATAATTTTATTTAATTATACTGCTGGAAAACCATCT
>DAOVTR010000082.1 GCA_030633015.1 Bdellovibrionales bacterium | reverse complement strand
CCAAGAATTATATATTTTGGGGCTTTAGGCATATGACCGGAGTACAAGTAGATTTTCTGAAATCTTTATCTATTACAAATAAAATATATATTTTGCAACCGAGTTTAGTGTTGTCATCACTATTGATGTCTGATTGGGTTTCATGGTTGACATCAACACCTGAAGCAGAATTCTCAGAAGTAAATTATTCTTGTGATGTTATATATTATGGGAAAAATAAATTATCTAATTCATTGAAACCATTTCTTGCAAATAATAAAGATGCAAATATATATCTATTTTCAGGAAATATCACCCCTTCGTTTATAAATGAGGTTCCCCACGATAATTTGGAATATAAGGTTGCTGTAGACATCTTTTTGGATCTTTTTAAAAAAGAAGTTTCAAACTTAAAAAAAGAGATTGGTAAAGGCAAGAAAGATAGTAAGTTATTGATGGAGTTAATTGATACAAATATTTCAAATTGTGTTGAGGAAAACAGTTTTAGAAAGTTAAAGGCATTGTTGGTAATAAAAGAAACTTTAATTTCATGGATAAATTTAACAGAGTTTAATGAAAATATTTCTTCAAATGATTTGACACTAATCGAAGAGGTTGGTGCTTTAAATCTTCCCAGAAACTTCTTTACATCAGGCTTTAATAACACGAAAGGATTTATTGCGGACATTTCAACGTTAAATAAAGTCAGCAAAGACAAAGAGGTTTGCATTTGTTTTAGTAGTAAATATGGAACAGTCGTTGGAGAAAATAAAATATTAACTTCAAAACAGAAAAAAATCCTTTCCAATATTGGGCCAACAAAGAGGAAAGAGTTAGATCTTGAATATATTAAACATGATTTTTATAGCTTATTATCAGATGTAAAAGTAACTCTTTTTCTCGAAAGGAAAATGGAGGAAAGTGATTTATATATTGAATACTTATTATCCAATGTTTCGCCAAACATTAGAGTTATAGAAAACAAGACAAATAAAAAGACAAAAGTGCGTAAGAAGATTGATAGTTGGATTATGGGAGATCAAAAAGCAATAACTTTTTCTGCAACCAAAATGCAAGATTATTTGGACTGTCCGAGAAAGTTTTACTTGAAGCATATACAAAAACTTTCTTTTATTTCTGAAACATCCATATCCATGAGGCCTAACGAACTCGGGACAATAGAGCATGAGATAATTCAACGTTATATAGAAAATTATAATCATTACGATATTAAAAAACATGAAGATATTGTTTGGGAAATATTTGAAGAAAAAACATTAGACAAAAATATATCGAATGCTTTAAGTGGAAGGTACTTAAATGAGTTTATAACGTTATCAGAAAGAGGCATAAATGCCGTTTTAAGTATTATTTCAATGTTACCAGGGTGCATTTATGAATTTGAAAAAGATCTCTCTAAAGTCGATTCTAATGTTTCTGGGCGTGCAGATTTTGTTGTGGAATATCAAAACCAGTTAGGAATTATTGACTTTAAGAGATCACAAAGTAGCATTCCCAAAGCAAAAGAGTTAAAAGCTTTTAAAAAGAGTCAAATGTGGTTTTATCTTAGTCGCCTAGTTGCGAATAATAATAAAACATTGTTTTGGGGTTATCTAAATTTATCAGATCTAAAAAGTTCTATTTTTTGGGTAGATGAACTCTTTAAACAAGATTTTAAACTTGGCAAACAATTTAACCTTGATAGTAGACTTGAGCTTGAATTAGATAAATATAAGATTTTTGAAAAGAAAGTTTACAATAATATTATTAATGATAATTGTTTTTTACCTCGCCCCGAGAGTAGTGGTGTGTGTAAATACTGTCCAATAAAAAGTATGTGTGACAAAGGGGAAGCATTGTGAGGCATCCCAACGAAGAACAGTTTAAGGCCATTGCTCATACTGGAGGGGTTTCTTTAAGTGCGGGAGCAGGCTCGGGGAAAACATTTGTGCTTATAGAGCACATAATATATTTAATTGAACAGTTTATAGCAGAAAATAGCACTTTACCCTCAGAGCAGTTTCGAGAATCATTACAAGTCGAGTTATCTGGAATTGTTTTGATGACTTTTACTAAAAAAGCAGCGGGAGAGCTTTATTTAAGAGTATCTAAAAGGGTTAAAAGCATTACTCTTGAACGTCCTGAAAATGATAAATGGAATATAGTTGGAGAATACATTGGTCAGCTCAATATTAATACGATTCATGGTTTTTGTTTTTCAATTTTAAGAAATGGTCTAATAAGCGAAGATTTTGATTCTAAAATAATTTCAGATATTGAGTATCGTCAACGGATAGAAGATATCTTTATACATTGGCTAGATCAGTTTGATGATAAATCAAATAGATATTACAAAATTATTTTATATCATTGGGATGAATATTTAAAAGCAGTGTCTAAGATTTTTGCTTCACCTGAACTGAGAAAAAAGTGGAGTAATGAGTCTGACAATCTAAAGTTTAACATGAAGGGTTTTATTGTTGAAATAGCTCATCTTTTGGATTTTTATAACCTAATAACTTCAAAAATTAACTTAGAGACGTATTTTGAATCGGCCGATAAAAAGTGGTTTCTTTTAATAAAACAATTTAATGAATTAAGTTTGGATAAGAAAGAATATGACTTAAATATGTTGCTTGCCATTGATCATTTCTTTAAAGAAAACCGGATGAGTTCACCTAAAAAAGGAACGGATGAAATAGTTCAATTCTTTTTGATGCTAAAAAGATTTAAATCTTTTGCAAAAGATTCAATGGAATCGTTAATTAATTTTATGGAAAATAAAAATATATATCTTGAATGGAATGATATATTTCATAATCTTGTTAGATTTACTGCGAAGGAATATTGTAAAAGTACCGGCATGACATTTTCTGATATTGAATATAACTTGGAAAAAAGTTTTGACGTAACAGAGTCCTTGGCTGCAGTTCAAGACGTATATAGGTATTTTATCGTTGATGAGTTTCAAGATACCTCTTTGGTTCAGTTTTCTATTATAAAAAAACTAATTGGAGATAATTTTAATCATCTTTTTGTCGTTGGAGATAAAAAACAGGCCATATATGGTTTTAGAGGCGGAGAACTTTCTGTTTTTTCTAATTGTGACAGTCATATTTCAAAATGTTTAAATCTTGATAACAATTATCGTTCATATCCAAATGTTATAAAATTTAACAATAATCTTTTTTCATTTTTATTAAATAAAGGTTTTGATTATGAAGGAAAAGATCATTTTGCCGTTGCTTTTGATTCTCAACTGGCCCCATTGCCTGGTTATCCTTCTGAGGGCGAGATTCGAGAATGTAATGTTATTATTGATATAGAAGATAAGGCACAGCTAAAACGATATGATTCCAGTGTTATTTCGAGGCTTGAAGCAGAATATATTCTTTTTTTAATCAATCAAATTAAAAACGATTCTCCTGGAGAACAAATTTGTGTTTTGTATAGTAAATTGGGGCCATCAGTTATTTTGATTGAAAAATTGATAGAAAGCAAAATAAGCTTCACTTCACAAATAAAGCTTGAAAGCTCAGATGATCCAGTTATTGATATTTTTAAATTAATGATCGGAGCTCTTGTTGAAAAAAAAAGAAAAAGCAAGTTAAATAATTTAAAAATAAAAAAAGTATTAAATTTATTGGAGGGGTATTTAGCTCTTCTGGGGTTCAATAAGACTATTAATGAATCTCATATTACTCTTTTTTTCAAGGATTGTTCTTTAATTGGCCCTTACTTAGCTTACGAAAAGTTTTTATTTCAATGTTCCTTTGCAAATTCGAATAACGTAAACAATATTGAAATTATCAAGTCGATATGTGATTTATCTGGAGGAGATATAGAAGAGATTTTAGAGCTTTTAGAAAAAAATATTTCTTATAAATATAATGTCGATCTCGAAGTGGGTAGCAATAACGTCGAGGTTGTTATTATGACTGTCCATGCTTCAAAGGGGCTAGAGTTCCCTCATGTTATACTTGGAGGAGTTCATACAAATGGAAGATATATTGGTGATAGTGAAATAGTTGGAAGTACTCCCGGTTCAATTAAATGGAAAAAGAACTTAACAGAGGTTAATTATTATAAAAGTCCTCAGTATTTGCTTGAAAAATTATTAGTAAAACATAAGGACTTTTCAGAAACAAAGCGTCTTTTTTATGTTGCCTGCACTCGGGCCCAAAAAAGTTTAAGCTGGGTGAAAATAGAGAGTAGGTTTGGTCTTTTAAACAAGTATGATAATAGTTGGATTGTGGGACTTGATAAATTTTTTCAAGATTCTGGCTATTACAAAAGTATTTCTAAAAAGGTGGTTGAAATTGAGGATATCTTTGCTAAAGATGATGAGCTTTTAACTGGAAATAAAAAATCATTTTTTTATCTTGATAATTTGGGTATAAGTGAAAAAAATATTATTTCAAAAACTGACAATGTTTTTGTTTTGCCAGAGCTTTCGGTAACAAGACTCTCTAGCTTAATTAATTGTCCAAGAAAATTTTACCTACAAAATATTTGTAAAATTAATACAGATTTAATTGATTTGAATCCACATGAATTTGACTACAAGACTTTAAAAGAGGATTTGGTATATGATGAAGAAAATATTTCGTTTAAAAGTTCGGCCCAGAGAGGAACATTAGTTCATGAAAATCTTTCTCAATATATAATAAGTAAATTTGATACTAAATTAAAAACAATGAGTGAATTAGGTTGGTCCTATCAACTTTTGGATAAATTAAGTGACAGGTACAAGCTGCTTTCTGAGCAATCAGTAAAATTTTTACTAGGAAATTATATGATATCGGGTATCCCCGATTTAGTATTGCAACCCAATAAGATTAATGATCAGTTTGAAATTTGGGACTTTAAAACAGGTCTGCCTTCTGAAGAAAAAGAGTTGCCCTACTGGTTTCAGCTTACATGTTATGGTTGTTGGTTGTTTCAAAATTATAGTTTACCAAAAAACTCAGAGATACTTATTAAATTAATTTATGTAGACAAAAAATTAGTAAAAACTAAAAAAATCAAGTTTAAAGATATTGAGTATGCTATTTCCAATTTAGATTCTTTACTTTTTAATATGGATAAAACCAACGAGGCGCACTGCGGCGTTTGTACTTATAATAATCTGTGCCAAATTTCACCACTTTAGCTTGAAGTTAATTTAACCTATGTTAAAATACTATAAAGGAATAGGATTGCCTTTTTAAATTTTAAGCAGGATGCGTATATGAAATTATTATCTTTTGTTTTAATACTTTTTGTTTCCATATTTTCAACAACAACATTGCAGGCGGGTGAAAAATCTACATATAGTTTTTCATGGCTAGATTCAGACAAGGAAGTGTATGTTTTGCAAAATAGACGCTTTAGTAAACAGGGAAGAATGCACTTAAATGCTGGTTATGGAATGACTTTGAGCGGAGCTTTTGTTGATGCAACATCTATTCAGGGAAAGGTTGGTTTTTTTCTTACCGAGGAAATTGGACTGGAGGTAATGTATGCCAAAAATGAAGGTGTTGAGAACGAAGCTTTTCAATCCGTATTAAATAATGGAGGAGCAGGATCGACTCCTTTTAGAAGAATAATTGATAACTATTATTCTATTTCTTTTGTCTGGTCACCATTTTATGCAAAAATAAATACCTTTAATAAGATTGTATATGTTGATTGGTTGCTTAATATTGGATACGGAAAGCTTGTTGAATCTAACAATAAAGATACGGTAAATACAGGCACAGCTCAGCCTGATATTACAGAGCATCATGATGGGATTGTATGGGGAACAGCTCTGAAGTTTTATATTAATGAAATGTTCCACGTGAGATTAGACCTTACTGGAATTTATTATGAAGCACAGAAGGCCCTTGATGTTTCGACTGATGAGACGGCATTTTATTCAAACTATGATTTGTCGTTAAGCATTGGCGCAAATTTATTTTAAATCAGGATGATTTATGAATACTTTGAAAAAAACAATTTTCTTTATTCTTTTTATTTGTAGTTATAGTTCTCAAGGGGGAATTTTAAACTATTCAGAAAAACAACTTAGAAATATTAATAATTTTCCTATAATTGCAAAAGGCCTTATTGAGAGGAAAATGTATTTTACGTCTATTCCCTTCTTAAAGGAATACATCTCAACATTTAGTAAAAAAAACAGTGTGCTAGTAGATAGACTGATCGATGAAGTTGTAGGAGAAGTAGGAATAAAGCAATTTGAGGTATTACCAATTAAGATTCTTAGGCGGTCTAAAGCTCCTGTTATACAGTATATTTTAGCAAAGAAATTTTTTAGAATGGGAAAATATCAAAAAGCGCTAAATCATTTGCAAGGAGTTATTCCATATAATCATTCTATAAAACCTTTTGCGTTACTTCTTGAGGGGAGTATTTTTTCTATTAGAAAAAAACATAAATCTTCCCTTCTTACATTTAAGAGATGCATGAATCTATCTTTAAAAAGGAAGGAGAGAGAAAGTTATATAAATAGACAGGAACAATTAGATGTTAATCATGATTATTGTTTAGTTGGTAAGGCAAGAACGCTATATGCTATGGGAAAATTTGATGAAGCAAGTAGAATGTATATGGATTTGCCAAAGCATTCGAAAGTATGGCCAGAAATTTTGTTTGAAGAGGCATGGACCAGTTTTTTTATAAGAGATTATAATAGAACATTAGGAAAGCTAGTCACTTACAAAGCTCCAGTTTTTAACTATATTTTTAATCCAGAGATTGAAGTCTTAACATCATTAACTTATATGGAGCTTTGCCTGTGGGAAGACAGCAAGCACGTTGTTGATAAGTTCTATAAACGTTTTCAACCTACTTCAACATTTCTTAAAAAACTTCTTAGGAAAAACCGGAAAAACTATAAGTTTTATTATCGGCAAGCGATAGAAAGACAAAAGGGTAGAGTCAATGGAGGGGAAGTTTATAATAAAATATTAAAATCAATTTTAAAAGACCCAGTCTATATAGAACTATATTCAGCATTTATTCATGGAGACCATGAAATGAACTTTGTCGCATCTGCTCCAAGCGGAAGTTTAAAAAAGGTATTAGGATATGGTCTTAAGGAGTCATTAAAGTTACAACGTGATTTAATTGGGTTTTATGTTAGAAGAATGATCAAAAAGTAT
>DAOVTR010000137.1 GCA_030633015.1 Bdellovibrionales bacterium | reverse complement strand
TTCAAACTTTGCAAGAGCAATTTGAGCAATCTCACGACTTTCACCATTATTATAAACTGCTCGAAGAACTCCCTTATCGTTAAATGACATGGAAGTTAAAGTGGCCGCAGATGAACCATCTTGAGTATGTCTAGAAACTGCGGTTCCAGATCCGTACTGAGTAGATGCCGCAAGGCCTGTTCCACCTTCTTTTAAAGACTCTCCAAAATTAAACTCCATTTTATGTCCAGCCGCTGCGCCTTTATTAAAATTGAAATCATTTAACGTTTCTATCTCTTCTTGCAAAACTCCTTTATTATTAAAAACAAGTTTTCCTGTCCCCATCTCATAGAACTTTCCTTCTTCTCCACCCTCTGTATCCTTACCGTCAGTAACTGCATGATACTCCCAAGTATTATTTTCTAGCTTATTATAAAACATGGAGATAAGTCTTGGTGTACCGACATTATCGTAGACTGTTAGGGTTGTAGAAAAACTAGATGTATCTTCCGGTTTTTCAATATTAAACTCCTTTACATTTTCTCTCGAGTCTAAATTCATCGTAATATTAACTTGTTCCGTTGAACGAGCAGGAATAGTAGTACCACCAAGCTTTATTGGGCCGGCCCTATTGGTAATTTTACCATCTTCATTAGATAAAAAACCTCTAACTTTATATCCATCAGAATTAACGAGTTCTCCTTCTTTATTAAAATGAAAAGAACCATCTCTTGAGTATCCTCTACCAAAGGAAGCATCCACTTCAAAAAATCCATTTCCACTAATTGCTAAATCTGTAATACTTTCTGTTCTAGCAATATTACCTTGAGTAAACATAGGCTTAATGTGAGCTAACTTAACCCCTGCTCCAAACTGATCTCCTCCATCAATTCCCTTTAAAGAAGTAGCGAGAACATCTTGAAATTCAGCTCTTGAAGTTTTAAAACCTGTTGTTGCTGAATTTGCGATGTTATCACCAACAACAGCTAAGCCGCCGCCAGCTGCGCTTAATCCAGATATCCCAATTTGAAATGCACCTAATATACCTACCATGAGTCCCTCCTAGACTTGTGCTGAGTTGTTTAAACATCGACAGGTTTAAACGAGGCCTCCAGAAAGGACCGGCCATATTTCAGCAAACTAATTTACAACTAATGTTGAATCTATTTTAGTAAAAACATTTTCTGCCATATTATCTTTATCAATTGCTGTAACAACTTTATTGTTTCCAACATCTACAATATAAGCAGCATTTTTAGTAATTATTAAAGAGTCTTTTCCCCCCTTAGCTCTAAGTTTATCAATTGCTCCCTTAAGTTTTAAATATTCATCACTATCCATTTCAAGATTTCTCTCTTGCAACCTTTTAGCTGCATGAATAGATAGCTTTATTCCGTGATCAATATTTGAAGAAGAAATTTTATTAAGTTTATCATCTAATAAATTTTTAAACTCCTGCCCATCAAGCTTATCTAAGCGATCAGATACATTTACATCCTTATGCTTTGGAAGCTTGGATACATTTGGAATTAAAATATTATTTATCTTTCCGTCCATATTTTTTACTGGGAGTTTCTATACGTTTCAACCGCCTGTTTGGCAAATTGCTTGCTAGTCCCAGTTTCCTTATTGTTATTATGCTTCATTATGTCAAAACTATCAACATCTCTTAAAAAAACACTTTTTTGCCCATCAAGTTTTAACACAGTTTCTCCATCTACAAAGCTTACCCCTGTTACTTGACCAAAGGATTTAGTTTCTCCCGTAAAAGGTTCAAGTTTATCATTCCAAGCACGCACTTCAACTGTATATGTTCCCTTAATCGCTGGTGTTAAATCTAGAGAAGTTCCATTCCAAGAAATTTGTCTAAATCCTTTTGAAATATTTTCTTTTTCAATTTGAGAAATAAGATTATTTTTTTCATCAAAAATTCTAATCATTAATTTTTTAGCAGGTTGATCAAGACTAAATGGTATATCAACATTTTCACCATCATCTTTTAGAGTCAATGTTGTTCCATTAGTCATTGCCCTTTTTCCTAAAAAACTTGCAGCATAAAATTTATTTTCTGCACCAATATTATTATTTCCTTTTTCAAGTTCTATCCGCATATTGGCCATCTGTTCTAACTGAGTAAATTGAGCAAGATCGGCTGCAAACTGTTTCTGGTCCATTGGTTTCAATGGATCTTGAGATTGCAGTTGCTGCATTAACATTTTTAAAAATTCATTTTTTCCTAGTTTGTTATGATCTTTTTTATTAACAAACTTTCTAGCCGATGGATCAACTCCTGTGATTTTCTTTAAAATTTCAGCTTTTGTATTTCCAGATTTAGTGGGCCCCATTGATATTTGCGTATATCTTTGTTCTGATAGCGAAACTGGTTTTCCCATTGTAGGCATTAAGCGCTAAACCTCTCTCTATAATCTTCCCATAATCTTTGTCTCTTTTGTGAGTCATGATTTTGAGATTGTTTTTGATTTCCCTGATTTGAATCTTGTCCTCGGCCTGATGATTCTTGATTTTGTGAAAATTGTCTACTCTCAGACTCGAAACCTTTAGCATCACTATGAGCAAATATTTTCAAATTCGAAAGATTTATTCCCGCTTTCATTACTGATTGTGCGAGATGATTTTCATGTCTCGTAAAAAATTCAAAACCCTTATTATTCATGGTTACAATTTTAAGTTCAATTTGATTTGTTTCCATATTCTTAGATGCATTTATTTTAAAATTACCCAGACTATCATGTTTAACGATAAGATCTAAATTGGGCCTGTTTTTAATTTGACTTTGCTCAAGATATTCAGTGATCTTAGAGATTATCTCTTGTCTATTATCCGTATTTATATTTGATAAATCTAAAATCTTGGTACCTGATTCTGCAATTGTTTGCGGCATTCTGTTATCAAGATTTTGAACAAACTTATTAAATTCAACAACATTTTCTTGAGAACTACTACCACTTAAGGAACTCTTATTAAATAATGACACACCTTCTTTTGCTTCAGTATTCCCTAATAGTTCATTTGGAGTAAATTTAATAAGATTATCTGCTTGTAATTTATTACCCTTAACATAATTACTTATATTACCTTTTAGGTTTTTTCTAAACTCTTGAGGAAAAAGAGTATTTACATCTTCAAGTTTCACAGAGTTTAACAGATTTTTTCCTTGAGACTGTTTTTTTATTTGTCCCTGTTTTTCAAATACTTCAGGGAACAATCCGTGGCTTACTTGCTTTTGACCAAAATCAAATTTGATTTCATCATTCTTAACCTCACCCATTATTTTATCTAATCCTTGGTTATGATTAAGAGTGCCTACCTGTGGCCTATTTTTTGAAATTACTTTAATTGCAGGACTTTCAAAATCAATATCTAACTTATCTGTAGCTGCTTGTTTTGAATTAACAAAAAATTGCCTACGCCCCTCTTTTATAGATGGATCTATAGTTTCTGACGAAATATCCTTTTCAGACATTAACTCTTGTAAAATATTTTCATCAGTATTTAACATTTCAACATTAGAGTTCTCTTTATTTAAACTATTATCAGAAATATTAATTTTTAAAGGTTGTACTTCATCAATTGATTCAATCAATGATTTAATAAACTCAATACTACTATCTTTTTTGGTTGAATCTTTAGAAAGTATTTTCTGCAGTTGTTCTAATGAAACATTTTCAATTTTTGTCTTTGGATCAACATTTTTACCAACAGATAATCCATCAGCACTCTTTAGAGAATCTAAATTCTGCTGTTGATTAGTTAAATTTGAAATGTCCAAGCTTTGCATAAAATCCTATTTTTAAATGCTACTACATGTCATTATCTATCTTTTCATAGTCATGTACTGTTTTTGAAGCCGGGCAGATATTTCCTTATCCATCAGATTAAATATTTTTGATACCTTTATCGCATCTAATTGGTCCAATATTTTTACTGAAATTTCAATATCTTGAACTGATAATATCTCTGCTGCATTGGCTGGCTTCATACCAGAAATTACATCTACCATATGACCAATTCTTTTATTTTCTTTATTTTGTGCATCAGTTATACACCCAATTATTTTTTTTTGTTCCTGACTAAAACTCTCTAGTTTTAATTCAAAATCCTTTATATTCATTTGAAGTTCTTCATTTTTCTTCACTAGTTTAATCTCTTCAATTTTTAAATTATCCTCTTTCTTTAAAAGCTCCATTGAAAAATCAACAACATTGCCTTTTTTAAATCTTTTAAGTCTTTTTTCGACCTCACTATATACCAATTTATCAAATTCCTTCTTTGAATACGCTTTTTTATTATCAAATGTTTTATTATCTATTTCTTTTTCATTATTATCTTTATCTTTTGTAAACCCTACAGTCACAATCATAAAACTAATAAACAAAACCTTTAATATATTATTCATACGCCCCTCCTCAAAGAAGCTGATTAAGCTTCATAATATTGAGCTCTTCAATTGTAGCTGCTTCTAATCTATTTTTTTCTTTATTGTATTTCTTTAACTCTTTCTCTTTTAATTTTTCAATCAATTTCACATCTGCTCTTGCTTTTTTTAGTTGTTCAATTTTTTCATCATACTTAACTTGCAATTGTTTAATCTGATCCTTTCTGAACTTTATATGCTCTCTTTTTCCCTCAAGAAAATATGGATAAAATTCAAGCATTTTAGCAGTTGCATGATTTCTTGAAACAGACTCTTGACTTTTGTACCCTTCACTTATGTCATGATTCAAAACAATAATTTCATCTCTTAAATTATTTATTTGTTGTAAGATCTCACCTAATTCTATTTTAACTTTTTGCTCTACTACTTCTCTAATCTTTAATAGCCCTTTTAATTTAAAATTAAATCTTTTCATAGTGCCATCTAATGTTAGTTAACTTGTTCATCCACATCTAATTCTGAAGTAACCAATTTTTCTGCATTCCTAGCAAGCTCTACCATTTGATCATACAACTCTTCAATGCTCTTTTTTTCATATAATCCCTGCTCTTGCCTCATTAAACTTACTATATCTTGGTAAATAACCAGAGCTTTATCAACTCTTGGATTTGATCCCTTGGCATACGCTCCTACATTAATTAAGTCTTCTGACTCTTTATAGGCAGCTAATAAATCTTTTAAATGAGATGAAACGATCCGATGTTCATTAGTTACTACTTTATTCATTACTCTTGAAAGAGATGATAAAATATCAATTGCTGGAAACTGATTTCTTGACGCTAACTCCCTGCTCAAAATAATATGCCCATCAGCAATTGCTCTTACTGCATCAGCAATTGGCTCATCCATATCATCGCCTTCAACCAATACCGTATACATTCCAGTTATAGTCCCTGAGCCATCTTTTGTTCCGGCCCTTTCTAAAATTTTTGGCAATTTAGCAAAAACACTTGGCGTATATCCCTTAGGACCTGGTGGCTCTCCTGCTGCCAATGAAATTTCTCTATTT
>DAOVTR010000131.1 GCA_030633015.1 Bdellovibrionales bacterium | reverse complement strand
TAGGATATCTATCCTTATTTGATGATGTATTTACAAATAATTTCAGTGAAATCTCAAGTCTTATATGATCTTTTAAGATTTCATTTTTTATCGAGACAGATGTACCGCTGTCTTGAGCTGTAATTAAATAAACGAAGATATTTGAAATGATTATAGTTAAAATGATCTTTAGCGATATAATTTGATTTTTAGTTTTAAGTTTTTGTGCAGGTAATATCGATTGATTATTAATTTCCATCAAGTTTATTCCAGTTTTTTTCAAAGTTTTTAATTTGTTTGATTGTTTGTATTTTTAAATGTTGATTAACTTTAAATCCACTTGATAAGATAGACATTATAATAGATGAATAAACTAAAAAACTGATAATTGAGTTGCCGCTATTGATATTTCTTTTGATTTCAATTTTAATTTTGTTGATAAAGGTGACAATAGGGTTAATTTTGCATTTATCAAAAATGATTTTTTTAGATTTGCTTTTGTAGTTGGTGCGAAAATGATGGTCCATTTCTTTTTCCTTATTTTGGTTAGTCCTAGACTGTCTCGTTTTAACCTTGTGCCCATATAGGTTTGATAAGGCATGGAAAATAGCAACGATGCACAAAAAGTAGAAGCACAATACTTATTTGCTAAAATTTTTTTCATGTATGAAAAATGAGCAATAGATTGAGTTAATTTTAAAATGTTACTAAGAGCTTTTGCTTCCAATGCCGTTTGAGGAATATACTGCAAAGGATAGTTAAGTTTAATGGCCCTGTTTAAATTTCCTATTGTTTTAACGTATTTTCTTGTTTCAGTTATAAAAGATTTAAAACAGAGATATGTTTGTTGTCTTTTTTTTATTAGCATAAGAGTATTTATATTTTGTTTTGCAATAATAAAAAATAGAGAACTAATGGCCATAATAATAATAATTCCTATAATGTGGATATTTCCAGTTTTGTTTTTCATTGTGCTTTGATTTTATTAATTTTAAATCTGTTTTTTTGTTTAAATATTTTTTTACAGGCAAAAAAATAATTAATCTTTCTGCTTTGTGGATGGAGCTGAATTGTTGAAATTTCTGTTACTGCATTTAAATAATCAAAACTGCATTTCATCTTATTAAATATTGAGACAGTTTGAGCTGAAAGTGAAAGTAGTAGTGAAATAGAAATAATTTCAGAAATAATCATCATCTTATTTAATATCTATTGTTTGGACGATGGCCTTTTTCATGCTGTGAATTCGAGTTTGAAGTACGTTGCCAAATTGTTTGACCGCTGCAAGGCAAATAATTCCTAGTAATGAAGTCATAATTATGTACTCCATAACTCCTTGGCCTTTTTGATTTTTTAGTTTTTTCATATATTCTCCTATATTTATTTGTATGATTTAATAGTTTTATGCATGAATATTGCCAAATTGAGTGAAATCTAAGTTATGTATATTGAATAACTTGGAGTACTGGTGTTTTTTTGTCTGGTATTAAAAAGAAACTTCAGTTTTATTTAACTACTTGATAAAAGAGGATTGCACATATTTGAAATGGAGTTTAAAATTCTTATATGGAAGATAAAACAAAATTATTCGTATTTGCAAGAAAAGAAGTTGCTTTAATATTTATTTTTATGATTTTAGTCTCAATATCATCTTTTTTGATCGGAGTTAAAATTGGCAAGGAATATTCCTATGAAATGGCCGGTTATACTCAGGAGCAGAGGGATAAAATAGAGCTTAAATCTAGAGAGGAAGAGGTTGTTTCAAAATTAGAAACTGAAATTAACGAAAAGCAAAATGTTAATAAAGTTGAAAATGAAAAAGAGACAATTGATGATACTTATCGAGAGCTTAAAGAAGAGTTTAATAAGCTTGAAAAACATGGAAAGGATTATGGCACAATAAAGCCTAAAAAAGCTCCAAGCAAAGAGAGCATAAGCGAACAAATTAAGACTTTTTCTAGAATGCCGATTGATGATTCAATAAAGTTTAAAAATGCAAAATTGGAAGAAAGTGTTCCTCAAGCAATTAGTAGTGAGCTTAAAAATATTGGCAAAAAGGATAAGCTTGCAGGGAATTATACTGTTCAGTTGGGATCTTTTCCAAATATAAAGGAAGCTGAAGAGTTTGCTGATGGTTTTAAAGTGCGTGGTTATAATCCTATTATTAATGAGGTTGATTTAAAAACAAGGGGACTTTGGTATAGAGTTAGTCTTGGTATCTTTGAGTCAATTGCTGAAGCTAAAACATATATAGTTAAAGAGAAATCTCTTTTTCGTGGAACTGATTATGTTATTGGTAAATTTGATTAATAAATGAGTCAAAAAAATAGTTCAAGTAAAATGTATTCAATAGTTATGGCCGGAGGTAGGGGAACAAGGTTTTGGCCTGAATCTACTTCTAAAATGCCTAAGCAATATTTAAATCTATTTAGTGATAATTCTTTATTAGTTGAAACCTTAGTTCGTTTTGATTCATTAATTGATAAAGATAATCGTTATATTGTAACAGTAAAAGAGCAAGAAGAAATTTGCCAGCAACGTTCTGCAGGTCATATAGGTTCAGAGTCCATAATATTAGAACCCTCAGGTAGAAATACTGCTCCATGTATACTTTTATCTTTGGCACACTTGTTAAGAGTAGGAGCAACTAAAGAAGATGTTGTTTGTATTGTTCCAGCTGATCACGTGATTTTAAATCATAAAGGTTTTAGAGAAGTACTTACTCAGGCATCACAGGTTGCTCTTAATGATAAAAAAATAGTTACAATAGGAATAGTTCCTACTTTTCCTCATACAGGTTATGGATATATTCAAAAAGGTGAGAGCTTATCAACTGAATGTTTTGCGGTAAAACAGTTTAAAGAGAAACCTGATTTTAATACTGCTAAAACTTATCTTTCTACTGGGGAATATTATTGGAATGCCGGAATGTTTGTCTCTTCAATAGGGACGTTACTGAGTGAATTTGAAAAAACTTCACCAGAAATATTTAAATTTTTTGATAAACTAAAGAATAACTATAATAATTTCACAAAACTTTTAGAGATCTATAATCAAATACCTAAAGATTCTATTGATTATGCAGTAATGGAAAAATCTAAAAATGTAGCAGTAGTTCCTTCAAAATTTGATTGGAATGATCTTGGATCATGGGATGCTCTTGAATCTGTAATAGATCAAAAAGATAGTAATACAGTTATAAATACAAAGAAATACTATTTTGATAATTCTAAGAATAATATTATTTTTGCCCCAAAACAATTTGTTTCATTAGTAAACATTGATGATTATATTATTGTCTCTAATGATAAGGTCTTAATGGTTGTACCTAAAAATGATGCTCAAAAAGTAAAAACAATTGTTGAGTACCTACAAGATAATAATTTAAAAGAACTTCTTTAATAATAAAAATGTAGACCGAATGATAAAGTAAGCCAAGACATGGTTAACTGGGAGTTTGTGGTAGCTCCCTGTAGCGAGGCAACGTTATAAGAGAACATTGTTCCCCATGCAAAACTTTTTCCTGTTCGAAAATGTAGGCCATAATCGGTTTTTATTCCAGGGCCATAGTAAGTCTCAGCACTGTTTAACTCCTGCATATAGTGGCCAGCTAGGTAGGCCGCAACAGTCTCAAACATGGTATCAGTAGAAAATATTTGTTGAATTAATCTAAATCGATATGATCTACCGAACCCCGCCGAAAAGATCTGCTCATTTATTGGAGGGAAATTTGAGATAGCAATGGTTGGAAGATATGCAGTTGTAGCACTTAGAAAATAATCAAACCATCTGCTTTCAGATTGAGAACCAAAATTTAATTCAATGCCTAATATATCTAAAAGGGCAGTAGGATTGTGGTTAATATGTCCTATAATAGAAAATTTATTCTTATCTGAAGCGGTATCATAATTATCCTCATAAGTTCCATCATAGCTATTGATTACATTTAATTTTACGTTTTCTAAATTATTATCTTGTTTAGGCTTTAACTTATCCACTGTTGTAAGAATTTTGGAAATATCTTGATCATTTGCCAATAGATTGATGCTAAAAAGAGTAATAATTATAAAAATTATGATTTTAAAATTCATTTTCTTGCCTCGTAAGTTGCAAGTTGTTCAAAGTTCTTACCAGGCAGATCATCAATTCCAATATTTTGTGCTAACAAAATTTTAGCTTTAGCATGTTCGAATTTTTTTTGTATTAAATATGTTAGAGTTTCGTGTAATAGGTCCATTGAATCTTGCAAATAAGATATGGATACTTTCTTTTTTAAGTACGAGTCCATAAGTAGGTTATGCATTTTTTCACTACTTAATTTTTGAGATTCTAATATTTTAATCTGGTTTTGATAGTTTAAAACATTTTTATAATATTTTCTTGTTAGGGAGATGGCACTTGTTTGCTCAAAGTTAAGTTTTTTTAATGATAGATCTTTTTCAATCGTTGCGTACTTTTGCTTTCTTGAATTTAAAAATCCATTTTCACCCCATAGGGTCCAGGTGGCATTGATTGTTGCTTGCACATTTATTCCATCATTAGAAGCATCAGTAAGATAGTCGCTACTAGAAGAGTTTGTTGAAAAAGTGTGGGTATACGCACCTAAATTCATTGTGAATTTAGGAAGTGGTAAGTTTTCTTTAAGCGCGATATGATAATTTCTTGTTTTAATCTTAACATTATTTTGTTCTTCTAATATGTTGGTATTATTAATATTTGTTAGTCTTTTGAAGTCGGTGAATTTACCTTGTATAGGGATAAAATTAATGGTTTGGCCTATTTTGTATCTGGTACCAGGTTTATTTCCTATATCAAGTGACATTTGCTCTTCTAGTGCCTCAGTATCAATTAGAGTTTGATTGTAAAGGTGTTGAGCTTTTAGATAGACGGCCCTTGAATGGTAATATTCAGCTTTGGAAATTTTTTTTAATACTGCTCTCTGCTTATTAAGTCGATACAAAAAGGCAAATTGTCTTAAATACTCTTTTTTTAATTTTAAATACTCTTGGGCCCTAATAAGGTTTAGAAACGAAATGATTAAATTATGTCGAAGATTTCTTCTATTTTCATGTAAGTTTTCTTTGCTCCTTTCAAAGCTATTTTTTTCATTAAGATAATGAAGATGGTCAATTCCCCAGTTGAAAAGTGTATATTGATCAAAGCCAACACTTAAGCTTCCGGAGTTAGAACTAGCTGAGTTATCCCAGTTTTTCAAATTAAGGATTTGATGAGGGCCGGTGTTTAATTTTATTTTGAGTTCCGGAAACCAGAAACTATCATAAGTATTTTTCCATTGAAGTTCAGATAAACTATATTGTATTTGTTGTTCGACAATATTATAGTTTTTTTGAATTCCGAGCTCAATGGCATCAGCAAGAGTTAGAATTTCATGGGTTGCTGAAAGATCTAGTTCGTTTATGTTTTGAATATACTCTTTTGAAGTTTGTGTTCTAAGGTTGGGAGTTTTTCCAAAGATTGTATCAAGGTCTTGTTGACAAAAAAGATTACCTACTGGAATTAAAATACAAATAAATAATAATAATTTTAACATAATTAACTATAATAATATTATTATGGC
>DAOVTR010000270.1 GCA_030633015.1 Bdellovibrionales bacterium | reverse complement strand
TTAAAGGAAAATCAAATAAAATAGATGATTATATCAATGTTGGAAATGTCCTTGAAGAAGTTTGGCTTAAGGCCACATCATGCGGATACGATATTCAGCCAATGTGTATTGCTCCTATTTTTTTTAGTATTCTAAAAATCAACCCCCAATTATTTTCTAAAAAAGAATTAAATCAAATTAAAAAACACGAACAGCTGTTTAATAGAATCTATGAAGTTAATCAAAATAAAATTCCATACGTTCTTCTTAGAGTAGGAAAAGGTTCTGCGCCTAAACAAGGAACAACAAGAATGGATATAACAGCGTTTATTCAAGAATAGATAAATCAGATAATATTATTGCATAATTTAGACACTATTTAGCTTTAATATCACTCCATTTATTTGCATTATAAATTTGAAGCTCTTCTTTATTAAAGTCTTTCTCTTTTCTACTACGATCATAAACTTCATTTTTTAAATCGCTTCTCGTTTTAGAATCACTAATACAATCACCTAATTTCTTAATATTTTCACATATGTTTTTAATTTCACTTTCACTATTGCAGGTTTTTTTAGTCAATCCAAATGTTGTAACTGAAGGATATATATTAAGAGATGATATTTTTAAACTATTCTCACAAAAATTTTTAACAAAATTTGTATAGTCATCCTTAACACTTAAAAAATAACTGGTGAAACTATTCATATATCGCTGAGCAACAGTATCATCCCAGACGGGTACGCTACTTAAGCCCAGTTCAAAGTCATTAGCACATTGATTGAGCTTTGCTTCTATACCTTCTTGGGTACTTTTAAATTTTTTGCGACACTCTTTCTCATTAATCGGGTCATATAACGTAATAGAAAAAACTTCATGTGAAATAATTAATGCCACCAATGTTGATGCTGCTATAATAAGTGCATATGAAGGGGTAATAATATGATCTAATAAAGATTTACTAACAAAACTTTCCCCAGATAAATATCCCTCAATCCCTTTAATCACTTGAATATGGGTTTTGTAGTTAGCCAGATCTAATTTTTTATCATTTATATATAAGACACCTGTTAAATAGTGCTTAAAAGAGATTGTATGTTTTTTGCCTTCATTTAAAAAAACAACCTGTCCATGGGAATAAGATATAACTAAGTTTTCAATTTTTTTCCAAACGACAGGATTTAAATACTTTATTAAATATGCTTTTTCGTCTCTTGAAAGATTCGGAGAATCAAAAAGTTTTTTCATCATACTTTTTTCCAAAGTTATATTTGAAAAATGCTTTTTTACCTTTTCAGTAATTTCAGCGACACTTACTTTATAATTTTTTGCAAGTAGATTGTAAGATTCTCTTATTTGCTTATGTTCAACTGCAAATGTTAATGTTGATAATAAAAGACTCCATAATGTTAATAGAATTGTTAAAACTTTCATTTTTACCTCTATGACATAGAATTCATATACAAAATACTGCTCGGTAAAAATTGTTTATATCTTTAGTCCTATTATAAAGATTTTTTAATCCTCCTAATGGAACTTTCTGAATCGTATTTAAAAAAATCATTACCTATTTGCTCTTTTAATTTCTTATTATTTAATAAACATGAATAAGTTAAAAATTCTAATAGATACGTGGGGACCCTATCAAATTTTGTACGTAAAAACTTATTAAAAGGTGATACTAATGAAACTGGAAATGAATAAAGATTACTTCCTAGAATTTCTTTAGATTTTTTTACAGAAATTACTCCTTCAGGCGCAACATTAAAAATTCCCTGCAATGGATGATTAATTATATACTCAAAAATATTAACCATATCGTTTACATTTAAAAATTGAAACATAGGATTAAAATCCATCGGTGTTGGTGTTAATTTAGATTTTAAATACTGGCTAATAGTATTTCTCATCAATGGCCCAACTATTGAACAGGGTCTTAATATAGTTGTTACAACTTTTTCTTTGTTTTGATGCATCCAAGAACTAATAATTTGATCAAGTTCAACAACTTCTGCAAGATCGGGGTTTTGTACTGAGGCCTTTAAGGGTTTTTCTTCATCAAGAAAAACTGGATTATCTGCTCTTGCACCATAAACATGATAGGTACTTAAATAAATAAAATGCTCAATCTTGTTTATCAAAGCAAGATTTAACAAATGATTGATATTATTAATATTACTATTTAATCGATCTGAAAGAGACTTACTATCTTTAGGAGTAATTAAACTTTTTCTACCTAAATGCAAAATAGTATTAATTTTATGTTCTCGAAATAAATGTTCAATTGCATTTCTCGTATACTTAATTTTCAAACACTGAACATTCGAATTATTATTTTTGTTTACCTCTCTAGAGTCAACTGCAATAAATGAAAAGTTAGGATACTTGGAAGCTAACTGATTTACAGTAATAGTTGCCAGTCTACCCGCTCCACCTATTATTAAAATGTTTTTCTTTTTACTAACCATAATATTATTTACTAAATATCTTTATAGGTGGACGTCTTGTCGCAAGCCCCTCATCCACCATTTTTTGTATTGTATCTTTAATCTGCTTTAAACATGGATATAGCATATTTGATGATGAGTTATAATCAAGGTTATCAGGCAAATCAATTGGACTACCTATATGAATATCCACTGGTGATGGCATTGGTATTGCCCCTAGTGGGCCCAATAAAGGAAAAAAAGGAGTAATAGGAAATGTTGGCAGCTTAAAAATTTTTGCAATTATTTTTGAATGATACACATACGGATAAAACTCTTCAGCACCAACAACAGCAACAGGTAATATTGATACTCCCCCTTTTAAGGCCATCCTTAAAAAACCTTCAGAAAAATCTTGAAGTTTATAAAACCGATCAGTATTTTTACTGATTCCCTTCATTCCTTCAGGGAAAACTAATGGGCTAAATCCATTTTTAATTAAGTTCATACAATTTTCGCGATCACCAAGGACAGCACCATGGGCCTGAAACCAATCGGCTAAAAATGGTAACTTAATAACAAATCTTTCAACTAAAGGTCTTAAAATTCTAGGATTATTAATTTTATCTAAAAAAGAAATTCCAATTAATACCCCATCAATAGCAATCTGCCCTGAATGATTTGATACAACCATATACGGTTTATCTTCAACCTCCAGATTTCCATGAACTTCAGTTTTAAAATAATTTTTATAGATGGGATAAACATATTTAAGACTTGATTTAATTTTTTGAAGTTCTAATCCCCATGGATCATTAATATCTCTATATTTTAAATCTAAATTTTTCATATAATTTCATATCCTAATTTTTTAAATCTTAAAATAATTTAATGATTTAGACCACAATAACCATTATGAAATAACTTTTTTGATTTGCGAAGATGAACTAAAAAATTGGAAAGAAAATAATAAGTAATTCTTTACAATTTTTTACAAAAAAAAGCCCCATATTTTCATATGAGGCTTTTTTGAAGGTGCATCTTGCTATTCTCACACCAAATCTCTCTGGCACTAGCTTCGCCGATGAAGGGCTTAACTTCCGAGTTCGGGATGTATCAGGTGTTTCCCCTTCTCTATCGACACACCAAATTCTTTAATAATC
>DAOVTR010000383.1 GCA_030633015.1 Bdellovibrionales bacterium | reverse complement strand
ATTGGGGAGTGTTTGATAAAATTTTTGATTCTCTAACTTTAGGCTGGTTTGACGTTCATAGTATTGAAAAAGAGTTAAGACGCATCAAATCTCATATTGAGTTATATAAAGTAGAAATCGGGGTTATGAAAGTGTTAAGAGATAGTTATCTCGGATTTGTTGATTAGTATTTTAAGGACCACTAATGCAAAATTTAAAATCAAATTTGCATGATCTAATTAAAGATAGCGCATTAATTGAAGATTTAAAAAAAAGTATTTTAAATTTAATTAAAAATGTCCAAGAAGAGACTCTTTGGAGTCTCGCAATTGAAGTTGGTCATAATCTTAATAATCCAAGTCTAAATTTAGATCATAAAGCAGTTATCAATCAATTTGTTACCTTTGTTAGGGAACATCAAGGAAAACTCGCTATGGAGTCCGTAGTACCAACAACAGTTGTTTTTGGTACTTCAGGTTGGAGAGAGCCAATCGGAGTTGGTTTTTCTCTTTTAAATGTTCAGAAGGTTATTCGAGCGATTGTCCAGATGATGAAATCAGACATGTTTTTAAAAATTAATGGATATAGCAGTTTTAAAGAGGTGCAAAAATCTGGAATAATTTTAATGCGTGACAATCGTTTTATGGGTGATACGCTTATTAAGGCATCAAAGGTAGAGCTTGCTTTTTTTGATATTAAAATATTTGATGCTGGTCAATGTCCAACAGGTGTTGGATCACTGCTTGTAAAAAAATTTAAAGCTGCAGGTTCAATTAATTTTACCCCATCACATAATCCTATGGATTTTCAAGGATTGAAGTTTAATCCCGCTGATGGTGGGCCTGCGGATACGAATATTACAGGTCACATCGAAAAGATAGCAAATAGCTTTATGGATGATTTAAGTTTTGTCCCAGAAAAATGTTCAATTTCTAAGATAAAATCTCTAACCACATTAATTGATGGGAAGCAGGTCTATAGTGATTATTTAAAAAACGAAAATGAACTTTTTGATTTGGATAAGATTTTAGATTGGATTAGCAGTAATAAAAATGATCTTTTAATTATTGTCGATTATATGCATGGCTCTGCACGAGGGTATATTGAGCAGATATTTAGCCAGAAATTTATCAATGAGCTTATACAATCTCAAACAATAATATTTTTAAATAAAAATGATGATTTCTCATTTCATGGTACAAAACCTGAGCCTAGTGCTAAAAACCAATTTCCTTTAATTGAAAAATTAAGACAGTCAAAGAGAAAATATACGTTGGCAGTAGCGCTTGATCCAGACGCTGACAGAATTAGATTTGCTGACGCATTTATGGATATTGATATGAATCGCTTTGGGGCACTTGCCTTGTCTCTGTTAATTGATAAGGGAATAAATAATGGTATTGCATCTACTGCTCCATCTTCTGATTTTGCCCTTGAAATTGCAAAACAAAATAGTCTCAAAATTTATGAAAAAGCAGTTGGGTTTAAATATTTTAGACCAGAGCTATTAGAGAAAAAAGTAATGGTCGCTTTTGAAGAGTCAGATGGTATTACGTTTATAAATCATACGTTAGAAAAAGATGCATTGATTGGGTTTATTGCTGCTCTTGACTTGATGGCCACAAATAATTGTAACTTATCAGATAAATATTTAACATTACAAAAACAGTATGGTTATTTTTATCCTAAAAAATCAGGGGTAGATGTTAAAGGTGTCACTGTAGATCAGTGGCAAGAGTATAAAAAAAATGTAGTTAAAACTTTAAAAGATGGCCTTTATGAAAAAAATCAAACTATAGAATTTGGAGCATTTAAAAAAACGATCACAAGTATAAATACTATTGATGGGCTTAAATTAGTTTTTAGTGATAAAAGTTGGGTGTTGCTTAGGCCATCAGGAACAGAGCCCAAATTTAGAATTTATTATGAAGTTGCTTCAGAAAACAAAATTAAAGATATTGATAAACATTTAGTTCTCTACGCAAAAGTTGGAGAGATGATTCTTCAAAAAGCAAGGGATATTGTTGATGGCAGGTAAGGCCGGGAAGTTAACTTTAATTCCTACTCCAATTGATGAGGAAAATCCTTTAGAGCAAATTGCATTTAATCTTTTAGAAAATGCAGCATTAAATGAAAAAATAAAATCAATTTTTGTTGTTGAAGATACTAAACCTGGCAGACGTCGATGGATTAAGTTTGGATTGCCAAGAGAAATTGTAGAGAGTTTTATTTTACTTAATGAACATAATTACAGTGAAGTTTCTCACATTTTATATGGTGAACTAAAAAATGGTAAGAATGTTTTTTTAATGAGTGACGGTGGCCTCCCCGGATTTTGTGATCCAGGAGTAGATCTTATAAACCTGTGTCATGATAATAAAATTGTTGTAACTTCAGCTCCTATGAGTAATTCCATCTCACTAGCAATAGCTTTAAGTGGATTTAATAATGATAGTTTTTTATTTGAAGGCTTTATCTCCAGGGATAAAACATTAAGAGAAAAAAAAATAGATCAAATCATTGCCAATCGTCTGACAACTGTATTGATGGATACGCCTTATCGAATGAAAAGACTTTTAGAAGAAGTT
>DAOVTR010000197.1 GCA_030633015.1 Bdellovibrionales bacterium | reverse complement strand
TCCGTTGTACGCGACTTCATTATTTATAAATCTAATTCTTGTTTCCATTTGATCGTTAGCAAATTCATTTCCTTGTGTGTCAACACAGTTATTACACTCTGGATAGTTTGTTGAAATACCATTAAAACATGGGCTAGTGATGTTAGCTTGTAGGTCACCGATACCCTTGAGAGATAAGTCTAAAGATGAATCAGTAAAGCCATTATAGTAATTAAGTTGAGATTCTAATTCTTGAAGTCCCTCTTCAGCAGGGTTAAATTCAATAACAATTGAACAAGTTTCGTTTTGCTCAATTATCATATCTTGACCACAGGTACCATTTACTCCAGGCCAAGAATTACCGACAAATTTAAAATTTAGATGTTCTAAAAGTTGACGGTGATTTTTTATTTCAGCCTTATAAAGACCAATGTTTTTAATAAAAACCTCTTTGGATTTTATTTGATCTGTTTTAACAGTACCAAAATCTATCATGTTGCCATCTTGCAAAATTAAAACCGCAATATTGGATTTTGCAACATCAGGTACAACCCTAAAGGCCTGCTCTTCATCACAAGAAAAGAGAGTAAGCGTGAAGGACGTGAGGATTAATAATTTAAATAAATGTGTGGTGTTTTTTAGTGTTTTCATACTTTATATTTTATTAGATTTAGGGTTAATATAGGTTTCATAGTCATGCTTTTGTTTGATAACAACTGGTTATGCCTGTTTTGGCTAAAATATGGCATAAATAAAGTGCCAAAAATTATTGGCAATATTGAGTTAAATTGAATCTTTAAGTCTTTATAGTTTAAATTCTTCATCTTTTAGTCTGATCGGCAATAACGAAATTTTTGTAAACACTATTTTTAATTAAATAAAAATAAGTGATAAAGAAATTGTGATACTAGATTTCAGGGGTCAACTTGTCTTAATAATCAAAGTGACATCAATAATTATATATGATTTTCACAACTTACTAATTTGAAATGTTGGCATTAAAACTGCAAAAGTAGTTTATATGAAAAGACTGCCAGGAAGGCGGTTTTGAACTTCAAGGAAGAAGCAATTTAATGGGGGCTTTAAGGATGAAGTATAATCAGAAATGGTTGTTAGTTTCTCTTTTTATTTTTACCTTTTTAATTTTTAGTAAGACACTTTTGGGAGTAACTTCTTTAGCAGTCAAATGTGATAATATTATTACCGCTAAAATTAGAAGTTTTTCTGAACTTGAGGCCCCTTTTATTAATCGAATTAGAGCAAAAATTGATGTGATTAATGTAGTTGATGGAGTTGATCCTGGTTTTGATTACGTAATTTTATTAGATAAAGATAATTATCAAATAAATGATGAAATAGTAATAACAGCATCTAAGGAATGGGTCTGTAATATTGGTAAAAAATAAATAGTTTTAAGCTAATTACAAGGAAGTAAGTATGCTTTTAAGATTACTCTGCACAGTCGTGTTAACTTTTTTTTCTATTAACATTTATAGCTTTACTTTTACTGGAGATTTTAACCAGGGCTTTTATTGGAAATCATTTCCTATAAAATTTAAAGTAATTGAATCTAATCAGTCAGAACAGCAGTATTTGGAAAATTTACTAAGGCAAGCAATTTTTAGTTGGGAAGATGAAACAGGGTCTGAGCTTTGGGAAATTCTTTCAGAAGAAGAGTCTACGACAAATTATGTAAGGTGGTCTTATCATTTTTTTAGAGATACGGGCTATGATGCTAATACAACATTAGGTGTAACTATCCGTTACCATAGAGGTACTTTCATCGAACGAACTGAAATTATTTTAAATGGTGAGATGCAATTTTTAAAAACTAATCAAGGTAATATTTTGCACTCGGTAATATTACATGAATTAGGTCATACCTTAGGGCTAGATCATTCATCAGAGCCA
The DNA here is from genome assembly GCA_030633015.1 of Bdellovibrionales bacterium. Next base: position 2,542 of record DAOVTR010000197.1, on the reverse strand, counting down.
GCGATTATGCAGGCAATAATTGGTCAGTACAGTAGTTTGCAATATGATGATGTTGTAGGGGCCGAATCTGTGATTGCAGAGACCATTCAAAGACAGAAAACGGGTTATATTTCAAGTTTTGCATTGGATGATTCAGATGGATTAACTGACATAATGAGTTGTGCAACAATAAGTTTTATAAGTGACGATCAAGGATCAGGAGGAGGAGGTTCCAATTCCACTGTTTTTTTAATTTCAATTTTTTTGGGAATTATTTTGTCAACAATTGCACGAGTTAATGTTGATCTTTTCAATCAACTATTGATTAAGAAAAATATTCATAGTTAATATTATCGCTTCAAGTTTTTTTAAAAATACTCGAAAAGTAATTTATGAAAACGGAAGTAGTATCAATACATCATATTTTTTATTTGCAACTCGCTGATACTTTGCCTAAAGCATATTTCTATATAAGACAGGAGTTTGCAGAAAATGGAATTACGCTTGTTCCCATAAGGTTCAGTGATTTGAGGGAAATCGCTTCCAATAAAAAATCTCATGTATTGGTTATTTTGCAAGATATGCAAAGTAAGAGCAGATTTGAGCGCATAAAAAGACGATATTTAGAAATTGCAGTAAAGAATCGTCAGATTATTCTTCATGAAGTCTCCTCGTTTTCTCCAAGTATTGATTTACACAAAGGTAATAGGATAAAAAGTTATTTTCACTATACGCTTCCGAATAGTATTTTAAAAATAGCCAATCAAATTTCTTATTCATATGCCAATGACAAATTGAATATTTCTAAATGGCCAGGCGGGAAAAGGGCCAAACTTCCATCTATAAATATGTAGTTATTATTCTTCTTTTTAATTATAAATTTCATTGCTATTATTGTTATTTATAAGGATGTGTTTTTTATGAAGATTTTTATTTTATTAGCTTTTATATTTATTATATTTGGAGCTTACTCAAGGCCTCCCATAAAAGCTGAAAGGTATGACGTTTTGTCAGGCAATAGCACAAATAATAAAAATATTATATTTGATAATAAATTAGAAATGAATCAAGGAAAAAAACCAGATCAATTTCTTTTTGAAAACTATGACTATATTAAATCTGGTGGATCAGTTTTAGATGTATATATGGGAGATGGGAGAAATGCTGTTTATCTTGCGAGAAAAGGGTTTAATGTAACAGGAATAGAGATTAGAGAAAATATGATTGAAAAGGCAAGAATACTTTCAAAAACTTTTGATGTTAGGATTACTTCAATAAAATCTTCAATTAATAATTATAATATTACAGGTGAGCTGTACGATGCGGTTTTATGTTTTTATTATGTTGATAAAAACATAATTAATAAATTTTTTTCTTTTTTAAGGCCAGGGGGCATTTTAATTTTTAAAACATATACAAAAAGACAAAAAAAAATAAAAGGTTTTAAAGATTACCCATTAGTAAATACAATGGAGAAAAAAGAATTTTTGAAAATGTTTGAAAAATATAATTTACTTAAGTTTGAAGATCCTATTCACGGGAAAAGTTTTACCTCTGCAGTGATAGTTCAAAAGGAAAAATAATTATGTCTTTAAATTTATTTTATGAACATGTTACAGTGCTAGACTACGCTTCTTTAGATAAGCATATGGGAGTGGTGGGAGATTCTCTCGTTGTAAATGTGGAGTTTCTTGGAACTGTTGATTTGGAAGGGGTAATTTATGATTTTTCTCTTGCAAAAAAAAAAGTGAAGGAAATTATAGATGAAAAAACTGATCACAGGCTAGTGGTTCCAAAGGGATTAGTTAAAATAGATGGTAAAAATGCTTTTTTTGAATATCAGTATGGTAAAAATAAAGTAGTAAAATATTGGTCTCCGGCTCAGGCTATTTGTGAAGTTGAGAGCGAGATTGTTGATCAACAATCTATTAAGTCTTTTTTGGAGAAAGAAATTTTAAATCAAATGCCTAATAATATTATTAAAGTAAACTTAGAGTTTATTAGCGAAAACAGTCCAGATAATTCGTGTTATTTCAATTATACACATGGATTAAAACAACACTATGGTAATTGTCAACGTTTGCTCCATGGCCATAGATCAACTGTAAAAGTTTATTTTGATGACAAGCGTGATTTTGAAATTGAAAATTTTCTTGTAAAGAAAATTTTTAACCTTAATGTTCATTTTGCTTCGTGGGAAAATATTATAAATAAAAATGAGATTATTAAGGCGAGTTCCAATAGTCTGCCCGAAGGAAAAATAACTGGAGTTGATTTTATTCGTTTGGAATATGAAAGTAAGCAGGGGTTTTTTAAGGTTGAGTTACCTGCCCTGGATGTTTATATTTTGCAAACAGAAACAACAGTAGAGCTATTATCTCAACACTTTGTAAAAATAATAAGAGGTCTACCAGATAAAAAAGGTCAGATATCAGTAAAGGCCTTCGAGGGAATAGGTAAAGGTGCACTGACAACAGATTAACATCTGCCTACTTCAAGTAAAATAATATTTAATAGATAATAGAACTATGAAATTTAAATTAATATTTATTATAATATTATT
>DAOVTR010000364.1 GCA_030633015.1 Bdellovibrionales bacterium | reverse complement strand
CAACTCATCTTTATTCATACTCTTTTTTAGATTTTTTAATTTTTCTTTTAAAGCAAACTCAAGTTTATTATCATATTCATGGTCCGCAATAAGAGATACCTCAACCATGTGTGTATTATCCAAGAGATGTTTTTGAATAATTGATTCTAAATACCTTCCATCTTTTAATTTTTGTTTAATAACTTTTAAAGTTATATCAATATTTAAAAAACTCTCAACATCCCCTCCGTTCATCCAGCTAGAATAAAACCTAAAAAGCATATCAAGGCCACTTGGATATGAATCTCCTTTTATCTCCTTACTATCAAATTCAAGGCCATGAAGGGCCATATCAATATCTTTAGGGTCAATACCGTTATCAACTAAATTCTGCAAGGTAGAGATTATAATATTTTTAATTTTATCTTTATTGGCAATATCAATTCCTTGCAATCCAGTGATAAAACTTGTTTCACTGTTACTAGAATCAAATCCACCATAGTAAATCATGGATTTTCCAAGTTGAGATTCCAGCAAAGCCTTTTGCATTGGCGCACCTGAGTGACCATATAAAATTTCCTCAATAAGTTTGAATGTTATTACAAATTCAGGATCACTATTTTTATCCAATAGCCATCCCAACGCGAACTGCGCCGATTTACCATCATCACTCTCTTTGTTTAAATTGTATTTGTATGTAAACTCTTCGCTGTTTTTAAATCGCTGTTCATTTCCAAGCTTCGTTTTTGGATCAATTTTTTCAAATTTTGATAACACCTTTTGATCGATTAATTTTAAATTATCCTCAAGAGGGAAAGAGCCATAAGTATAAAAAAGGGAATTACTTGGATGATAAAATCGCTTATGAAACTCAACAAATTTTTCATATGATAAATCAGGGATATCAGAAGGCTCTCCTCCAGAGTTATAATGATAGGTCAAAGTTGGATAAATAGCTCTTCCTAATCTCTGGCCCATCACAGAATTAGGATCACTCATGGCGCCTTTCATCTCATTATACACAACTCCCTTCACTATTAGATCAGAGTTTATATCATTTTCTTTTTCAAACTCAAGGCGATGGCCTTCCTGATAAAAATCCAATTTTTCTATTTTAGGATAAAAAACAGCATCTAAATAGACATCCATGAGGTTAAAATAATCTTTTTTATTTTGAGAAGCAAATGGGTACATGGTCATATCTGCACCAGTCATGGCATTCATAAATGTATTGACTGATCTTCTTATCATGGTAAAAAATGGATCTCTAACTGGATACTTTTCAGATCCACAAAGTACCGTATGCTCTAAAATATGAGGAACTCCTGTTGAGTCCATTGGAGTTGTTCTTAAAATAACTGAAAAACAGTTATTAGTGTCTTCATTTTGAAGATGAAGATATTTTGCCCCAGTCTTAATATGACTTAGTTCAATTGCATGACTTTTTATTTTACTAAGATGACTTATTTTATCAACTTTAAACCCATGTAAAACCTGTCCTACTTCAAAATTACACATAACCGCTCCTAATTATTAATATAAAAAAACTGAGTATAATTATTAGCTGTACTAAGGTCAAATTAATTGTAAATAATAGCAAAAAAAATATTTTGCCTCTAGGCTTGTCATATAAACTCTTTTAAAATATACGGACAGGAGGAATTATGAGATTAATTATCTTATCAATGTTTTTATCTTTTATTTTTAGCTCGGCTTATGGAATATCAACAAATGATTGTAATACTTTAATCGAAAAGTTTAAAAATGATTGCATAAATGAGCTAGAAGAAAGATGTTCTACCTTAGCAGCGTGCCAGGCCAACCAAAAAAAATGTAATATTGATGCAAATTCTAAAGATGGATGCAGACGAGTTAATGACTGTCATGATGAATCAAAATGCAAGTATGAGTGGATACGATTTAATGGAGCTTATCAATGTAAAATTGCAGGTGGTCACATACAAGGTACAAAATTCTTAGGAGAAAATTGCCCAGGTTATACATCCACTATGGCATATCTTTCAAAGGATACCATTAAAAACTCATACATTAACTGCGGAGGACAAAAAAAATATTATAGAAATAGACTGGAATATTGCAAAAGCTCCGCAAAATATTTTGTTGCATATAAAAAACAATGTAACATTGATCAACGACTATTGGATGCTACAATAAAAATCCAAAATGCTATACCTTTTAGTGATGAGAGCATTTGTAAAAATAATATGATCATTATTACTCCAGCTGATGAGATAAAAGGAGGTAATCAAAAAAGAGAACAATCAAAAAATATTATTCAAAAAATCATAGATAAGACAAAAGACAAATTTTTTAATAAATAGTTGTGAAAAATATAATATTATATTTTCAAATGCATCAACCATTTAGAATGCATCCAGATGGAAAAGAACTGCTTTGGGAAGATCTTAATCGAGAGCTTTTTTTAAAAATTTCAAATAACTGTTATCTTCCTACTTTTGATCTTTTTAGCGATTTAATAAAAAATCAACCAAAACTTAAAATTACAATTGGCATGTCTGGTACATTTTTAAAACAGGCCCAGCAATATAACCAAAAGATCATTGATAAGCTACACCATCTTTATAATCTAGGAGTACAACACAGCCAGGTTGAATTTCTACAAGAAACCTACTCTCACTCCTTATCTTCCATGACTTCTGATCCAAAAAAAAATGAATTTAAAAACCAAGTGACTCTTCATCGAAACAT
>DAOVTR010000379.1 GCA_030633015.1 Bdellovibrionales bacterium | reverse complement strand
CTTACGCAAAACTACAAAATTTTGAAAAGGCCGATACTTCTTATAAAAAAGCAGTAAAGAGCAAAGTTTTTCCATCAAGCTCTTTTTATGAATACGCCCAAATTCTATATTCTACAAATGAATTAGAAGATGCTAGAAACTTTTTTAAAAAATCTATCGATCGCAATTTTGAAACGGCGAACTGCCATTATTATTTAGGAGATATTGAACAAATTCTTGAAAACTATGATCAGGCCACGATCCATTATCAAAAAATAATTGAGATGAAAAAATCGGACTTAGAACTCAAACAAGCTGCTCACTTTCAAATTGGAAAGATTTATATTGAAAAAGCTGGAAAGTTAAAAGGCAAAAAACAAAAAAAATATGTTCAAAAAGAAGTTATTCCTCAACTTAGAAAATCATTAGATACTCACAAAAACTCACCACTTGCTTCTGAAATTAGAAAAGAGATAAAAGACGTTCCGAAAAGATTTAAGCTCTTATATAAAGATGGCCGACCAATGGCATCCAAAAACTTAAAAATAAAGTTTGGCCAAACAATTGAATATGATACAAATATTACTCAAACCCCAGATGATACTGGATCTGAATCAGCCGTTGATAAATCAGCACCAATAAGTAAAACAGATTTTTCTTTTAAATATATTTATAACAAATCAAGTTCATTTGTAATAAAACCCGAAGTAAAACTTACCTTTGATAAATATTTTTCTGACTCAGGAGAAGTTTATTCAAATGACAGTTACTCTGTTGGGCCTTCCGTTAGAAGTGAATACAAACATACTTTGAAATCAAAAGGGGCTACCTTTAATTTTGATATAGAGTATAACTATTTTTCTAAAGATTTCAATCAAGCTAAAAGTATCGAATATTTTTCAGGAACAACCACATTTGTAATTGGAGAAAAAATTAAATGGTTTAAAATTGGAAATAGTTCACTTAAATTTAAATTTAAAACATTTTCAGCACACTCTGATTCTCTAGGATCATCAACCATAACTTTAAACTTTACTCAATTTTTAAAACTAACGAAAAAGGATCTAGTTCTTGTCATATTCAATATGGACTCCACATCTGCTAACGTTAAATCTAACAGTACAACCTCTTATATGTTTCGTGGAGACTATCTTGGGCCCGCCATTTATAAAGATATTAAATTCTCCAGTGCATTTGCAATTACCGCACTTGATACTGGACTTCAATCTGAAACGAGAGGAATGGAGCTAACCATAAATCCATCTGTTACTTTCACAAAACCTATTTGGGGAAAAGGATCAATTGCTTTTAAATATAATTTCACTACAAAATCATCTAAACAAGATGACGTTTATGCATATTCAAAACACGTTCTTGGATTAATATTTAATTATAGTTTATAGGAAAGTTTATGAAGCACATTTTTATTACGATTGTCTCACTCTTACTTGGAACAACTTTTTTTTCTTGTTCCAAAGTAACCAAAACTACAAAAGTTGTATTTATAGGTGATTCCCTCTCTCGAATATCACTTGATGGCGGATTAATTGTTTCTGGCTTTTCAAACAATATCAGAAAAACATTTGTTAATTCTATTGTAGCTGGTCAAGATATGCCACTTCTACTGCCCAACGGAATCTGGAATTTCGAGGTTATTGGCTGGGATGGTGGCGGCAGCGGCAACACAATGGAAGGGGCCGCAAGATGCTCTGATTTAATAACCAGAGATCTTAAAGGTGGAACTCTTGAGATTAATATTGACCTAAGTCAAGTAAGATGCGCGAGACAAAGCTTTGGACCTCCAGAGAATTTTGACGCAACTACTGCACCTGGTAATTTTAGGAAATTAAAAATTGTAAGCTGTGCCTCTAGTCCTACTCTTCTTACAGATGTAACTGCAACAAGCAATTGCGCTGCAGGTGAGCCACGATCATTTAAAATAATCATGGCAAAAATGCCCCCAATTGACTATGCCCTTCTAAATATTGACGATAATGATGATGATGATGGCCCTCCACCTTTTGTATCAATGGATTTTGCAAGTGAATGTTATCCTCTTACAGGTGGTTCTGCCACAACCGATTTTCAACTTCCTGTTGGACACCCTCTAAACAATATGACTGATGATTTTTTTATTGGTCCTTTTGACAATATGTTTTTTCCATTAATTCAAACATATACTAATGCCGGGTGCCTAACTGATCCAACAGGAGAAAATGATTTTGGTTTGACAGAAGGGCACGCTACTAACCTAGATGATTTTCATAATATTTTACTTAGATATGATACTAACAATACCGTAGCTTTTATTTATGATCATACTAATACTGATAACAGTGGAGCTGGCCTCTGTGATGGAGTGACTAATCCAAGTTATACTTTTAATGGGACTGGAAGTGAAGGTGATCCATTTATTATTTGTAATAAAGAACAACTTTATAGTATGGCCGCTAATGGCTGTGGTTTTAGCGGAACCAGTCATTGTAATTCTTATTTTAATATAGAAGCAGATATTGACTGCTCTGGTGCAACCATTAGTGAAGTCCTTGGTACTGTGTCGCCATATTTCGGAGGGGTTCTTGATGGTAAAAACCATACAATTAG
>DAOVTR010000262.1 GCA_030633015.1 Bdellovibrionales bacterium | reverse complement strand
TTGATATTTTAAAACCAAAAATTGTTTTTTTAAACAATAATAAAAATGCAAATGTAACGTTTGATATTACAGAACGATCTCACATTACCATAAACACAATTAATTTTTATTTTTTAGATATTAAGTCTATAAAAAAATATATTCATGTTATTAAAAATAAGAAAGGTCATTTTTTTAATGTGAATGAGTTTGAAAATGATTTACTGCAAATTGTTAAAGGCTTAAAAAAGGATGGTTATTTTTTTTCGGAAATTACAAACTTAAATAAAGAAAATCTGATTGTTGTTAATGAAAAAAATAATTATTGTATAATTAATGTTGATCTAGATGTACAAAAAAAGACTGTTTTAAATGATATTGTTTTTGCAGGTCTTAATAAAACGAAAAAAACTGTTGTTCTAAGAGAAATACATTTAAAAACAGGAGACCTAATCTCCCCTGATTTGGTTTCTGAATTAAAAACAAAATTATTATCACTTAATATTTTTTCTAATGTAGACGTTAAAATAAAAATAAAACGAATTTCGATTGACGATAAGTTTATAGTTGATTTAATTGTTAAAATAAAGGAATCAGATTATAAGATTATGGAGTTTGCTTTTGGTTATAGATCTGATTTAGGATTGAAGTTTTCTAGTTTATTGTCCTTTAATAATTTATACGGAATGGATCGAGATTGGCTTTTAAATTTACAGGTCAACAAGAGGCTTAGTAATAATGATTTAGATTTAGACAGACAACAAGAGGATCAAAACATTTTTGAATATGAAATAGATACCTCTTTTCAAGAGCCTTACCTTTTTGGATGGGCCATTTCGTCAGATGTTTCTCTGTCTGCAGAGAAAAAAAGATTTTACTCATTTGATGCTGATATTAGAAAGATGTCCCTCGGAATTTTAAAATCATTTTGGCAAAAAAAGGTTAGCATTTCTCTGCGTTATCAACTTGAGGATATAAATCAATATGATGCAACCGATACAAAAGATAGTGGTTATTACCGAATTGGTAGTATCAACCCTCTTTTTGCTTTAGATTTACGTAACCGATCAATAAATCCAACAAGTGGTCTGATTACAACTTTTTCAACTGAATTATCTAATAGGGAGCTTGGCTCTTGGGAAAGAAAAAATATTGATTTTGTGAAATTTGTTTTAAGAACAAGGCTTTATATTCCTTTTAAAGAATTTGTTTTGGCCAGTTCATTATCTATTGGCCTTGAAAAAAATAATGGATCATATATACCAGCAATTAAGGTCTTTAGATTAGATGGTATTGATTTGGTGCGCGGATATTCCGTATACGAGATTAATAAACTTCCTTCAGGGCAGGATATCAGTAATTATGAAATTACAGATAGGGCCTATTTTACAAATTTTAAGTTGGAGCCAAGATATTATTTAACTGATTCCACCATGTTGGGAGTTTTTTTTGACGCAGGGAATGTATATATTGACAATTATAGGCCTTTTGAACTGAGAACGTCAGTTGGTGTTACATTTAAACTTGTGACTCCAATTGGTTCATTAGATTTTGATTATGGTATGAAATTAAATCGACTTGAAAGTGAAAAATTTGGACGTTTTCATCTATCAATAGGGTATTTTTAGATGCGCAGCTGATATGTTTTTTAGTTTGTCTTAAAAACAATTATTTCTTGACTAGTTGTTTTAAAATCCTATATAAGTTGCACACTTAGATAGTTGTTATTAAATTATGTAAATAATGGGTAGGGAGTTATGTATACAAATAAGACATTTGTTTTAAATTCTAGTGATGCTGATAAAAAATGGTATATTATAGATGCAGAAGATAAGATAGTGGGAAGACTAGCTACAGAAGTTGCAAATTTGTTAAGAGGAAAGCAAAATCCTGCTTACACTCCCAATACTGATTCTGGAGATTTTGTTGTAATAATAAATGCCGAGAAAGTTAAGTTCTCAGGAAATAAGTGGGATAAAAAAATCTATTATACCCATTCAGGACATGTTGGTGGATTGAAGGAAAAAACAGCAAAAGAACAACTGGCAAAGCATCCAGAACTGATTGTAATGAATGCTGTTAAGGGAATGTTACCTAAGACTTCTTTAGGTCGAAAACAACTTACTAAGCTTAAAGTTTTTACAGGGATTGAGCATTTGCATGAGGCTCAAAAACCAGTTAAATATGATTTTTAATTAATATTAGTAGAAGGAAAAATTTATGACGGCTACAAAGGGAAAAATTTATGCTGCTCACTCGGTAGGTAGAAGAAAGAGTGCGGTAGCAAGGGTTTATGTTGCAGAAGGAAGTGGGAAAATTTTAGTTAACAGGAGAGAACTTAAGGATTATTTTCCTCAAGGAACTCATCAGTATATAGTAAACCAGCCTATTAATTTATTAAGTTTATCTGGAAAGCATGATTTTCTAATAAATGTTAAAGGTGGTGGGGTAACTGGTCAGTCTGGAGCAGTAAGACTTGGGATTGCGAGAGTACTTTTAAAATTGGATCCTACAATTAGAAGTGAGCTAAAAGGAGCTGGTTTTTTAACTAGAGATTCAAGAAAAGTAGAAAGAAAAAAATATGGTCTTGCAGGAGCAAGGAAAAAGTTCCAATTTTCTAAGAGATAATTATTGTTTTAAACATAATTTAAAATGTAATTTCAGTATATTAAGCCACACTTTAGTGTGGCTTTTTTTTGATTAAAATACTCAAGTTTTAAGCAGTAAATCCGACAAGTTTAGTACGATATTCTTGGAGGATCTAATGATTTTAAAATATTGCTTAGTGTTTGTTTGGGCCATCTCTTTTTCTTCTTTGTGTGCAACTTTTTATCCAATAGATCTCGAGCAACAATTTAAGAATTCATCTGGTGTGATTATTGGAAATTATGTTGAAAAAAATTATAAAAAACTTTCTGAGAATCAAGTTGTAACTGAATTAACAATTGAAGTAGAGAAGTTTGCAGGAATTAGTCAGGGATCAATAGTGAATCATAAAACATTTAAGGTTTTGTACCTAGGGGGTCGATGGCAGGGTTTGAAGTATGAAGTTAGTGGTGCTCCTGTTTTTAAAAAAGGTGAAAAGGTAGCTTTAATTATTGATCAGCGTGATAAGGGGTTTTGGCTTAATAATTTTGCAATGGGAAAATATACATTTTTTAAAGAAGATGGAATGGAGTACTTAAAATCAGCAGTTTTTCCTCATCATAAAAATTTGGGTAAAATTAGTATGAAAAAGTTTGAGAATGATGTTGAAAATGTTTTTGGGACAAAAAGCAAAAAAGTTAATCCAGATAAATTCATTGTAAAAACAGAAGTTAAAAAAAGCTCTTTTAAAGATCTTAGTCGTAAGAAGAGAGGTAGAAAGCCAGCATCTTCAAGTAAAAAGGATTCTTTTTTTAATGCTTCTGAAATGTTTTGGTTCGTACTTATTTTATCTTTTTTAGGTTTTATTTCATCTTCACTTGCACGAAAGAATTAAAAGATGAAGAAGGTCATCTACGTTTTATTATTGTTTGTAATTAATTTGAATAGTTATTCTTACGTTTTTACAAAAAGTATATATGGTGACAATATTAAGTGGTCAGATATTTCTTCAATGACGTTTTATTTGCATCCGGCTAACGATAGCAACATTGATCAGAGCGTAATATATAAAATTGTATCAGAT